>CATLHA010000003.1 GCA_949948745.1 uncultured Caryophanales bacterium | reverse complement strand
TGTAGGAGTTTAACTAGTTTGAACTTGGATAACTTTGATACAAGCAATGTTACTGATATGGGTTCTATGTTTAATGAATGTAGAGGTCTAATAAATATTGATTTAAGTAGTTTTGATACTTCTAAAGTGACAATTATGGGCAGTATGTTTAAAAGATGCTCTGCTTTAAAACAATTAGATTTAAGTAATTTTAATACATTGAGTGTTATTAATATGAATAGTATGTTCAGTGAATGTGGTGGTTTAACAGATTTAGATTTAAATAATTTTGATACTTCTAATGTAACTAATATGAGTTGGATGCTTAATCAATGTATAGGGCTAACAACCTTGGATTTGAGTAATTTTGATACATCAAGTGTTACAAATATGGAATATATGTTTTATCAAAGTAGGGGTTTAGTAAATCTGAACATAGAAAGATTTAATACAAAAAATGTTGTTAATATGAAGAATATGTTTCAGGGATGCAGGAGTCTTGTTAGTTTAAATCTTAGTAATTTTGATACTTCAAATGTGACAGATATGAGATATATGTTTAACGAATGTTATGCTTTAATAAACTTAGATTTAAGTAGTTTTGATACATCAAATGTTGTAGATATGAGATCTATGTTTAAAGGATGTTCAGCCTTAGAAAATTTAGATTTGTCTAGTTTTGATACTTCAAGTGTTACTGATATGGAATTCATGTTTAATGGATGTAATAATTTGAGTACTACTATTACAATTACTAATCCTAATTTAACAGGATATAATTCTATGTTCACAAATGCTTCTATAGTAGAAGGAACTAATATTACAGTTAATTATATAGATGTAACTTCTGATTTAGTAGATTTATTAATTGCGACGAAGTCTAATAATTCTAATGTAGTTAAAGGAACTCTTGTTAGTTTATAGAAAGAAAGCTTATAAAAGTTTTCTTTTTTTTCATGTTTTGTGATATTTTGCGTTTTTTGTTTGTTATTCTTATGAAAGTAACTTTATTAAAGGATAGGAATGACTTATGAAGAAGAAAATTATTATTATATTGGGAATTATTTTAATTTTAGTTTTTATTTTATTTAGTATTCAATCAATAAATCGTTATTTAGCTTTTAAAAAATATAAAGATATTGGCTATAATAGGAAACAAATCGAACTGATTTATCAAAATATTTCTATAGAGGATAGGAAGATTTTATTAGAAAATAAGCATTTGAATTGTTTGGATAAAATGTTATTAAGTGATTCTTATATAAAAAGTAACTTTGTTCATTATATCGATTACATAAATAATAATTCTATAGAAGAAGAAAAAATAGAAGATGTTCTTTTATTGGTAAATCAAGGAATTATAAATCCTTATTCAGATTCCTTAATAAAAATAGTAAAAGAACCATACTTTATAAAAAATCGATTAGAACGATATTTAAATTACTTAGATTCCAATTCAACTAAAAAGATTTCAAAAGTGATTCAACTTGTTAACTGTAATTTGGATATAGAAAATAATCTGAGGAAGACAGATGTTAGTAAAGGACCATTGATGTTGGTAAATTCTCTTTATTTTTTAGATAAAGGTTACACTACAGACTTAGTTATTATGGAAGAGGGGTATAGTAATTATTCAGATAGTAAATTAAATCGTGAAGCTTATGAACATTTTAAAAACTTAGTAAATGATGCTGAGATACTAGGATATCATATTCGTAATAATTCTTCTTATCGTAGCTACTATCAACAAGAAGAATTATACAACCAATATCTTAGAGATTATGGAATTAATTATACAAAAAAATATGTATCAAAACCTGGATATTCTGAACACCAAACAGGATATTCCTTAGATGTTGGAGTCGATAAAAGATACGCTTCTTCTAAATTTCAGGATACGAAAGAATTTCTATGGATGAAAGATAACAGCTACAAGTATGGTTTTATTTTAAGATATACACAAGAAGGACAAGAAATTTTTGGATATGGGTATGAACCATGGCATTATCGCTATGTTGGAGTAGAGGCTGCTACTTATATTTATGAGCATAACATTACTTTTGAGGAATATTATGGCTATTTCGTAGAAAAATAGAATGGACAGGAAGTTCTTGTCTTTTTTCGAATAAATGTACGTATCTATTGTCATCTTTTTTTAGATATGATATTATTTAAAAGAGAGGGTAGATAAGATGAATGGAAAATTAATTGCAATTGAAGGAACAGACTGTTCTGGAAAAGAAACACAAGCCAAATTATTAGTAAAAAAATTACAGGCAATGGGGTATAAAGCAATTCGTCTTGGCTTTCCAATGTATGAGAGTCCAACCGGGAAAATTATTGGTGGGCCATATCAAGGAAATAGTAATATTTGTGATAGTTGGTTTGGTGAAGGTCCAACTAATGTTGATCCTAAAATTTCTTGTTTGTTTTATGCTGCTGATAGAAAATATAATTTTCCTAAAATTAAGAAATATTTAGAAGAAGGATATTATGTTGTACTAGATCGATATGTTAGTTCCAATATGGCACATCAAGGTTCTAAAATAGAAAATAAAGACGAGAGATTTTATTTTTATCGTTGGATTGACAAATTAGAATATTGGTTATTGGAATTGCCAAAAGCGGATTTAACAATTTATTTACATATGCCGTATCGTTTTACGAAAGAATTGATGACAAATAGAATAGAAACTGATTCTTGTGAGAAAGATGATAATTATTTAGTTCGTTCAGAAGAAACCTATGTAGAGTTATCAGAACTTTATCATTGGTTTACAGTAAGTTGTGTTCAAAATGAAAAAATTCGATCTATTGAAGAAATTAATACAGAAATTTTGAAAAAAGTGATGGAGGGAGTAGATTTAAATGAAAGATAAAATATTAATGGGTGTTGGGGTATTGGTTGCTGTTGCCATCTTAGGAATTATGATTTTTGTTATTTGGACTTTTTCATCTGGAGAAAAGATTGGTGGACAAAAATATGATTTAGGAACAATAGAAGAACGATATGCTAATTATATAGAAAAAAGTTTAGTACCTTTTCCTGAAGGGTTAACTGCGGTGATGATTGACTTTGATTATGATAATGTTCCAGAACTATTATTAAGATATTCTATGAGTAATCGTACAAGCATTAAAATTTTATACTTAAGAGATAATCAAGTCTATGAGACAGAAGAATATACATATGCATCATTAACTGCATTATATAATATAGGAGATGAAACAAGAGATTATTATATTAAAAGTGAAAAAACTTCTATACCATCATATCTTCTAATTACAGATATTTTGAAGGGTGGGGAAGTAAAAGAGATAAATCAAGATGTTTTGTTTGATTATTCTTATGTTAGTGCTTCTATGGAAGTAGAATATTTTTCAATAATTCAAGAAGAAATTTTAAAAAATGTTACTCGAATTTCTGAAAAAATAGTAGATGTTAATTCTTATATTAGTATGAAGGAAGATCAAAGAGTCAAAGAAAAGATAAAGCTTATAAAAGATAATTTGTTGAACATGGATGCTAATGGTATTTATAATAATTTTTTCCGTATTTCTTATGGTACTTATGTTTCAAATAAGTCGACATTTACTATAAAAGATGATAAGACAGCAATTTATACTTATACTTTAAAAGATGAACAAGTATTAACTGTTAGTGGAACTTATTCTTTAGTGCATGATGAAATAAGATTTGTAACTAGTGGAACAACACATTATGAATTTAAATTAAAGGCGAATAATCAATTCTATGCTGAGTCTGATAATTCTACTTGGGATTTAAAAGTAAGTTAGTAAACTAATAAAATAAAAGGATTAAGTCAATATAAGACTTAATCCTTTTATTATTCTATAATTTCTTGAACTTCTTTTTCTTCGGATTTTTCTTCAATTATATCTGCAAAAATCTGTTCTTGTATTTCAAGTTCATTTTCGATTTCAACTAATTTATAAATTTCTTCAAAAGTAGTATATCCCTTTATAACTTTATCAAGACCATCTTGAAGTAACGTGATTGTATCATTCTCATCATAGACCTTTTTTCTAAGTTCCTCTTTATCTGTATTTGGTTTGCTAATAATATCTCTAATTTCATCGTTAATAGCAAGAACTTCTTGAATGGCGATACGTCCAAGATATCCATTAATACATTTATCACATTTATGTGGTTCCCAAATTTCAGTAATATTTTTATTTAATGTATCCTTAAAAACCTTTTTTTCATATGGAGTTGTTGGTCTTAGTGTTCTACAATGTGGACAAATCTTTCTAGCTAGTTTTTGTGAAATAATTCCTTCAAGAGCGGTTGCTAACAAATAACGTTCTACATCCATATCTAAAAGTCTTTCAATTGTTGCAAGGGAGTTATTGGTATGGATTGTTGAAAAAACAATATGTCCTGTAATGGATGCACGTACTGCGATACTTGCAGTTTCAGAGTCACGTATCTCTCCAATTAAAATTACATTTGGGTCTTGACGTAGGATGGAACGAAGAGCAGCAGCAAAGGTCATACCGATGTCACTATTTACTTGAACTTGGTTAATTCCTTCAATATTCATTTCTATTGGGTCTTCTACTGTAATAATATTTCTTTCTTCATTGTTTAAAGATTGTAACATAGAGTAAGTTGTTGTTGATTTACCTGAACCAGTAGCTCCAGTTACTAAGATAATTCCATTTGGAATTTCAGTCATACGTATTATTTTTTTAAAATTGGCAGGGGAGAAATCTAATTGTTCCAACCCCTCTAAACTTTTACTATAGTCTAGGATACGAATAACGACTTTTTCACCTTCATTTGTGGGAAGTACAGATACACGCATATCTAAGTCTAGATTGTCAATTCTACCTTTAATTGCACCATCTTGTGGTAGTCTGTTTTCTGTAATATTCATTCCAGAAATTAATTTTACTCTGGTAACTAAATTTCTTTCACTTTCTTTAGGAATTATTGTATGATCTTGTAAATTTCCATCAATACGCATTCTTATTTTTAAACCATCTTCCATTGGATCTAGATGGATATCGGAAGCTCTTGATTTTACACCGACTAGAATAATTTTATTTACTAAATCAACAATTGGTGTGTTTTCTACATCATATTTTACCATTTTATCACCCTTACTTATTCTTTAAATTACCTATGGTATTTTACTCTAAATTATTATATAATATTTCTGTAAGATAATCAATAAAGGAAAGTGATTTTTGTGAAAAGAGTAAAAAATAGGGGTTTTATTCTAGTTGAAACAATGGTCGTTTCTATTTTTGTAATGACTATTTTTGTATTTGTTTATCGAAACTCTATTCCTATGATGGGACGTTATCAGAGGTTAAATCGATATGATGATTTAGATGGTGTATATGCTGCTAATATGATAAAGAAGATGGTAACTAGTTACTTATCATTTGATAGAATTGATGAGTTACTTGTAAATTCTAGCTATGTGGATGTATCTGATTGTACTGATACAAGTTTATATAGTGATGCAAGCTATTGCACAAAACTTAAAAAGAGTCTTCAAATAGAATCTGGTGATGTTATCTTGATTACTAGATATAATCCTTCAGAAAAGATAGTGTCCCTAGGAAAAAGTTTTCGTGATATTGTACAAGAAGAGGTAAAATTTGATTCTGGAAGTTTAAGCAGTTTTAGGGAGTACTTAAAAAGTGTTACAGATAGTGAAAGTTTCTATAGTGCTTCTAATACTTCGAATAAGGCTATGGGTGTATATCGTATTTTTATTACAAGAAGTGTTAGACAGGTCGACGGTAGTACTCAAACTTCCTATTCTAATATAGGAATATATAAAACAAATTATGCAGCTGGTTCTGTTGGTGCTGTAGCATCAATTAAGGCAAATGGGCCTACTTTAGTTTTGGATAAAGGAGAAAGCTATCAATTTACTTCTTTTTTGCAAATTCAATATGCATCAGGTGGTGGTACGACTACTTGTAATCCAGTAAATAACGCAACGGTTACTTCTAATTCTACAACTGTTACATGTGTTTTGAGGGAAAATAATGGAAATCAATTATCTACTCATTTCACATTGAAACATGGATATGATCCAACTTTGACAGAGTATAGTTATACTTGTGAAGATGGTGGAACTTGTACTGGTATACAAACAGTATGTGATAGAGGCGGAACTTATGATGAAACAACGAATAAGTGTATTTATTAGGAAATGGAGTGACTCTTATGAAGCAATTAAATAATCGAGGAATTAGTATTATAGAAATTATTGTTACGTTTTCTCTTGTAATGGTAATTGTTGGCGGATTGATGTCAATTATTATGCACTATCGATTAACTGCACAAAGTTCATTAAAACAAATGGAATTACAATCTTATAAAGAAACATTAACAAAAGTGATTCAGGATGATATTTTAGATTTGGGAATTGCTGAGATTAATTATGCAGGGAATTGTAATGCTTCTGCTAATCAAAATCGTTTTTCTTCTTGCGCTAATTTAGTATTTAAGGATGGAACGGAAAAGATATTAGCTGTTTCTAACATGTTCCCTGATGATAGAAATTCTTTAGAAAATAAATATATCTATTATGATAATGAAAGATATACATTAAAAGATAGTTTACCACCAAAAATTCCTAGTGGTAGACATGCAATAGATTTTCAAACAGTGTTTATCAATACAGATAATTTTGTGTCTAGTGAAAGTGTTTCTATGCCAGATGGTAGTGAAACTAAAATTTATTCTATTGATATTTCTATTGAGCATATTGATTATAATGAAGATTATGGGATTCATATTGTAACTTCTACTGCAGATTTTTTATCTACAAATGCTTTGGTTACGGCTTTTTCTTATACTGGAGGAAGTCAAGTATTTACAGCACCTAGTGATGGAACTTATAAGATAGAATTATGGGGAGCTTCTGGTGGAGATATAGGACCATATAAAGGCGGTCAAGGATCTTACACAAGTGGTTATATTAGTTTAAGAAAGAATCAACAATTGCATGTTTATGTTGGCGGACAAGGTACGAATACTGATGTTGGTGGATTTAATGGAGGAGACTCTCTAATTGCTGGACAAAGTGCTTATGGTGCTAGCGGAGGTGGGGCTACTGATGTTCGTATTGTTGGTGGTTCTTGGAATGATTTTAATAGTCTAAAATCAAGAATTATGGTAGCTGCTGGAGGAGGAGGAGCTAACTATCGTAATGTTAGCTCTGATTCTGATGGCGTTCTTTATGGTTCTGGTAATGGTGGAAGTGGTGGAGGACTTGTTGGTTATGAAGGTAAGTCTGAGTCTTATACTACGAATGCTGGTACAGGATATGTTAGTCATAATAGTCATGGAATAGGTAGTGGTGCTACTCAAACAATTGGTGGAACTTATCGTACCTTTAATTCTTCTAATACAGTTTTGAATTCGACAATTACTGGTGGTTTTGGAACGATGAAAGCAACACCTAATCAATCTGGAGGAGGCGGAGGCTGGTATACTGGTTCACATAGTGCTCATGGTGGAGCTGGTGGAGGTTCTTCCTATATTTCTGGACATATTGGATGTAGGGCAATTAATCAAAGTTCTACTGCTAGTGCTTTATCTCATAAACCGACTTCTGAATATGCAGATTTCATTTTTAGTAATACGACCATGATTGATGGGCAAGGATACCAATGGACGACTGCAACGACACCAACTTCCAAAATGCCAATGCCATATAATGGTGTTACAACAATTGAAGAGGGTAATGTTGGTAATGGATATGCCCAAATTACATATTTAGGATTATAAAATAGATTATATAAGGAGTAGTTAATATGAGTAATAATAAAATTTTGTCTATTTTTCTTGGTTTAGTATTAATTGGAGTTTCTGTTTTTTGTTATTTTAATTTTTTTAAAACATCTGATAACAAAAAAGAGGAGTCATCAAAAGGAACAGTTATTACTGCTACAAAATTTGAAGCGGATATTTATTTGTATAGTACAGCAGAAGGTGGTCGCCGTACACAAATTTATGAAAATTATCGTCCTCAATTTAGATTTGGAGAAGAGGAAGTTATGGGAATCATTACGTTTATGGGTAATATAGATATGGTAAAACCTGGAGAACATGCTAAGTTTAGTGTAGAGCTTCAAACTCCTGCTTCTATGAGTCAAGGAAGTAAATTTAATCTTTTGGAAGGCAAAAAACTAGTAGGAGAAGGAAAAGTTATTAAGATAATAGAATAAAAATGTATTTTTAAAGATGTATTGTTTTTACATCTTTTTTTAAGTTTACAAGATGTTAATATTGCAAAATTCGCCTGGGGGGGGGTATAATAGGAATATAAGATAGGATTGGAGATTAGAATATGAAGAATGATATTCTGAAAATACCAAATAAGTTTGTTTTATTATCGATTGTAGTTGTAGGCCTTTTATTAACAATAACAGGCTTGCTTTATAGTTCTTTTGCATTAGTAGAACCTATAAAAACAATTTCTTTCACATCTGAAAAATTAAATTATAATGAGAAGGAGCCGGGGTCCTGGAAAGTAGAGAAGAGTGCCGAATGGACCTCCAAAGGAAAAGCTAGAATTACTTTTCAAGTAGATAGTACATTAAAAACAGAAAATAAAGATATTATTTTTGTACTAGATATCTCAGATTCTATGAGTGGAAAAAAGTTAGAAAGGGTAAAACAAGATAGTATAGAACTTATCAATTTTTTATTGTCCAATTCAAATAATAGTGCAGCACTGATTACTTTTGATACAAGTTCAGAAATTTTATCAGAATTTACAAATGATAAAAATACCTTGGTTAATTTAATAAGCAATTTAAATAGTGGTGGAAATACAAATTACTATCAAGCGTTAATTAATGTAAATAATATATTAAAAGGTTATACATTAAGTAGTAATAAAGACTGTATTGTTTTATTTTTAACAGATGGATATCCATATAAAGATACACCAAACGAAGAAAGCTATTTTTCATATTTAAAACAAGAATATCCCTATGTAATAGTAAATGGAATCCAATATGAAATGGGTGAGGATATTCTAAATCCAATCAAGAAAGTATCAGATAATCAATATTTGGCAGATATGAATACTTTAAATAATGTATTATTTGATGCATCTGTTGCACCGATTCCATACAATAATTTTATACTAACAGATACTATAGATACAGATAATTTTACTTTAGAAAATGTTAGTGATATTAATGTAAGTCAAGGGAGAGTAGAATTTAATAAAGAAAATCAGGAAGTTACTTGGATAATAGATTCTTTGGGTGCTGGTAGAAAAGCTAAAATGGAAATTGATGTAATCCAAAAAGAAGAATCAAAAAGTAAAGAGTTATTATCAACAAATAAAAAAGAAACAATAAGTAGTAAAATCGATGAAATCGAAGAAAATATAACAAGTACAAAAACACCAATATTAAGGGATAATTATAAAGTAATCTATGAGGGAAACGTACCAGATGGATGTAAATTATTTGATATTCCTACTACCAAAAGTTATAATGTATTTGAACTAGTAGGAATAGAAAATGTAAAGCCAACATGCGAAGGATATCAATTCAAAGAATGGAGAATCGTAGATAGTACTGTAAAAAGGATTAATAGTGATTATTTTGAGATGCCAGAGAGTGATGTAATAATTAGAGCAGAATGGGTTAATTTATCCTTAGTCAAATCCATGAATGGAGAAGTACAAAAATATATACCTCCAGTATTAAATGAAATAAGAACGGTTAATTATAGTGAAAAATTGTGGAAATATAAAAAATCAATTACAAAAGTAGTATTTCAAGATGAAATAAGAAGTATATCAGAAGCAGTAGAAACTTATGATATATCAGAAGCAAGAAATGGTGGAGTGATGGGATATCTAGTACCAAATACAGAAGATACTTCTACTTATACAGCTTATATCCAGGGAGATGGGGGAGTTATTGCTAATCAAAATAGTTCTAACTTATTTTATAATTTTACGAAACTTACTAAAATAGAGGGACTAGAATATTTTGATACTTCAAATGCGACAAGTATGAGGTACATGTTTTCTTCTTGTGGTCCAATAGTTGATTTGGATTTTAGTCATTTTAATACATCCAAAGTTACAGATATGCATCACATGTTTGAATATTCTAAAATAACAAACATTGATTTAAGTAGTTTTGACACTTCAAATGTAATATATATGGATGGAATGTTTCTTAGTTGTTATAGTTTAAGCAATTTAAATGTTTCAAATTTTGATACTTCTAAAGTAAGAAATATGGGAGATATGTTTAACAATTGCGATTTGCAAGAATTAGATGTGAGTGGTTTTAATACATCTAGTGTAACAGATATGCAATCTATGTTTAATGGATTGGATAATCTAACGATTTTGGATGTGAGCAACTTTGATACATCAAATGTAACTAATATGTATTCTATGTTTAGTTTTTGTAGAAATTTAACTAACCTTGATTTAAGTAATTTTGATATATCAAGGGTAACAAATATGAGGAGTATGTTTTATTATTGTTGTAAATTAACGAATTTAAGTTTAAATTATTTAGGTGCATCTAATGTGGCAAATATGGAGAATATGTTCTATAATTGTAACAGTCTAATAGCAAATGTTAATATCTACAATCCTAATATTAGTAGTTATAATACTATGTTTTATTCTGCATCAACTAATAGTGGTGCGCAAATTATAGTGAATTATATAGAATCAACATCTGATTTAGTAGATCAAATGATTGCGACAAAATCTAGCAATTCTAATGTAAAAAAAGGAAATGTAATACCAGAATATGATATTACAATTGTTGGAAATGATGATATAACCGCTACCTTTATGGAGTCTGTGCCTGTTGATAAAGTGATTAATTTATTCTCTATATCAGGAAATTATGTGGTTACTTCATTTAGAATGAATGGATTATTAATGTCAGGAAATCAATTTACTATGCCAAATAGTAATGCAACTATTACAGATGTAGTAGTAAGAGAGGCAACTGTTATAGAATCAAGACATAATCCATATCTAAATAGTATAAGTAATAAAATATACGGGGAAAAAACGTTTGAGGGAGCCACTTCATTAAGCATAGTATTGGATTATCAAACTGAGAATGTTTCTTACGATTATATTTATTTATATGATAGTGGTGGGAAAGCACTTAGAAAATGTGGCGGAAATATTAGGACAATAGAGACAATTACAATTCCAGGCAATTATATTAAGATAGTTTTTAATACTAATTTTAGTGGAAATGACTATTATGGATTTAAAGCAAGTATTGTACCAAATTATGATTAAATAAAAGTCATGTATAAAACGCTATATAAAATTCCTGCTATTAGTACCTGAAAGATTCTACTAATTAAATAAGGGAAATATCTAATCTTTTCTTCCGTTATAAAACTTAATACTTGCATATGGATACTAAATCCTCCAAAGGAAATAAAACTTAAAGTAAGCAATCCTTTAAAAAATAAAGAGATATTTAGTGAACCTGTTAGTTTAATTCCTTGTGTCATTTCTAGGATACCAGATAAAAATAGTTTTATTGATTCATCTAATGGAATCAAACATTCTATAAGGGTTGTTATTACTAGGAAACAAGTTACTACTCCTAGTAAAAGAAACGTTGTATTTAATGAGTCCATAATACTTTTAGAAAGAGCACTTCCAAAGGGAAGTGTTTCTTTCTTTGCATGTTTTTGTTTTTTTGTTTCACTTTTTAAATCTTTCTTATCTCTTGTTATAATTCCAATTAATAAATTACTAGTAATATGACAAAACAAAATTAAAAAAGACAGTTTTTTATTATGTAGAATATTACTACCTATAAAACTGATAATGAATAGAGGATTTGCAAAATGAGTAAATGTTAGTAAATGTTCTCCTACTTCTTTTGATATCTTTTTTTCATGGACTAGTCTAGATGTATACTTTGCAGAAGATGGGAAACCTGAAATTAAACTGATAAATAATATAAAACTAGTTTCTTCTGGTAAATAAAATAATTTTGGCATGATTTTACCAAAATGTTTTCCTAATATATCGATAAAATTATATTCAATTAATAAATTAGAAACAACAAAGAAAGGAAATAACGATGGAAATAAATTATCTTTCCAAATAGAAATTGAAAATCCAACACTTTCTATTACCTTTTCTGAATATAAAATTAGACTAATTGAAATTATTACTAGTAGACAAATTAGTAATACTGAACTATTTCTTTTCTTCATATTTTCTCCTTATTTGTGTTATAATTTACTAGAAGGAATGATATTATGTTTAATAAAACTTATGAGAAAATAAAAATCTTTATTAAAGAAAATTATATTTTTATAACTCTTCTTCTTGTGTTACTCTCAGTGTTTAATTATCCACTTCCTTACTATATTTATACAGGTGGGGGATTAATTAAAGTTGATGATCGAGTTAAAATAGAGAATGCTTATCAAGCAAAGGGAAGTTTTCATTTATGTTATGTATCTGAAATTAATGCAACACTTCCTACCTATATATTAGCTCGCATTTTACCTAGTTGGGAATTAACGAAGGCAGAAGATGTTCGTTTATCTGAATCAGAAACTAGTGAAGATGTCTTTAATCGAGATCGATTGTTTTTAGATACAGGAAATGCAAATGCGATTTTTGTTGCTTATCAAAAAGCGGGAAAAGGCTTTGAAATTACTGGAACTAAAAACTATATATTATATATATCAGAAGAAGCAAATACAAATTTAAAAATAGGGGATAATATTCAATCTATCAATCATGTGAAAATCTCAAATTTGAGTGATATTCGTAGTGCTGTTTCTACTGGTTCTATTGGAGATAAAATTCAGTTAAAAGTTTTAAGAAATGGAAAGTTAATTGATACTTATGCTACTATTTATGAAGAAGATCATTCTAAAATAATTGGAGTGATGATTCAATCTAGTTTTGATTATGAAACTAATCCTCCTATTGAATTAAAATTTTCTAATAGTGAGGCTGGTAGTTCTGGTGGACTTTTATTAACATTATCTATTTATAATCATTTAGTAAAAACAGATATTACCCATGGTTTAAAAATTGCAGGTACTGGAACCATGGAACGAGATGGTACTGTTGGTGAGATCGGAGGAGTAAGACATAAACTTCGAGGAGCAGTAAAGCAAAAAGCAGATATTTTCTTTGTACCGAATGGTGATAATTATAATGAGGCTATGAAAGAAAAAGAAAAAAACAAATATAAAATAAAGATAGTTGGTGTTGATACTTTTGATGATGCACTTACTTATTTAGAAAAGATAAAGTAACAGGGAATTTGTTTACAAGTTCTTTTCTTTTTTGTTATAATATTTTTTACTTGGAGGGTTTTGGAGTATGAACGAGGAAATTTTAGAAGAAAATAGAAAAAAATTAGAAGAATCAAAAAAAGCAAGTGGTGGAGAAGGAATTTTAGGTTTTGTTTGTCATAACGAAAAATTTGGAGAATTATACGTTTATTTTGTATCTAGTAACGAAGTAGCTCCTAATTTATTTGTTGTAGAAGGAGAAAGAGTAGATTCTGTTTCTGAAACAGAGGATGATTATTGTCCTTATCAGGCTTTAATGACTTTGGATGGAAGGATTTTAGTAGATTTTGATGAAATGGATTTAATAGATTTTTTTAGTACAAAAGATAAATCTCAATATTGTTTTACGTTCGAAAATACGAATACTCATGAAAAGCAAAGCTATTTGATTCATAATCTTGGAGATGATTATTGTACAGTAGTGCCACAGGAAGATACTTTTCCAGCTAATTATTGGTTTGAAGATATGAAATTAGATCATGGATCTTTTTGGATGTGTACTAGAGTGAACCAATTTGGATTAGAGGAATTTCAAATTTATTCTCCAGAACAACTATGTTTTGTTTCTAATATTTATAATGCGATTGATATTAATGGTGCAGAAGAGACTTGCTTTTTTGCATACTTTGAAAAAATGCTTTATGATGTCGATCCAGATAATCCTGAATCTTATGTTATTTATACAAGTTTAATTGGTTATTTGGATTATAATTTTATGCCAGGTGCGGATATCTATGATATGACTTCAAGGGAATATATTCCAACTTCCACTTGGCGAAATTTATCGCAATTTGATAAATTAGAAGAACGCTTAAAGGATAGATATCATATTAAATATCTTGAGAAAATGGCAAAGGGTACTAATGCTTTGGCTTATATGATTCAACATCCAAATGTTAAGGAAAGAGATTCAAAAGGAAAAGAAAAGTCAAAACTTTACACTTTCCCAAATATAAAAAAAGAAAGTGAGTAGTATATGAAACGTAGTGAGGTAGATTTAACAAAAATATCTCCCATGATGAAACAGTATCTTGATATTAAAAACCAATATGAAGATACCATTATTTTCTTTCGTCTTGGAGATTTTTATGAAATGTTTTTCGAAGATGCAATTACTGCTAGTCGTGAATTAGAACTTACATTAACTGGCAAAAATTGTGGATTAGAAGAAAGAGTTCCTATGTGTGGAATTCCGTATCATGCTTATAAAGCATATCTTGATAAATTAATTGAAAAAGGATACAAAGTCGCTATTTGTGAACAATTAACAGATCCAAAGCAGACCAAAGGAATGGTTGAAAGAGATGTTATTCAGATTGTAACAAAAGGTACGAGACTTGATGATGCTTTGAACTCTAAAGATTTTAACTATATTGGAAATATTTATGACTTTGAATATTGTTATGGGATTACTTATATTGACATCTCTACTGGTTATGTTTATGGACTAGTAATCGATCACAATGAAGAAAAATTAGTCAAAGAAATTGTAAATCATAATATTAAAGAGGCAATTGTAAATAGTAGAATTGATCGAAATGTAGTAAATCAATTAAGAGAAATTTATAATGTATTGATTACTTTTACCGATGATATTTATGAAGGAGAGGAATATCAATATATTTATGAAGATATTAAAGATGTTCGTCTTTCAACAACTGCAAAACATTTACTTAAATATTTATTAGATACAAAAAAAGGAGATTTATCTCACTTACAAAAGTTAGAAATTGTAGATGAAAGTAAAC
This sequence comes from uncultured Caryophanales bacterium, assembly GCA_949948745.1. GTDB lineage: Bacteria > Bacillota_I > Bacilli_A > RF39 > UBA660 > Alloscybalousia. Next base: position 72,727 of record CATLHA010000003.1, on the reverse strand, counting down.
ATTTGTTGTTTGATGTACATACAAAAAAGAATTTGGAATTAACAGAAACGATTCGTAATCATGATAGACAGTATTCTTTATTATGGTTGCTTGATAAGGCAAAAACTGCGATGGGTAGTAGATGTATTAAAGCAAATATTGAAAGTCCACTTACTGATAAAGAAGAAATTATAAGACGATATGATATTATTGAAAAGTTGCTTACTGAATTTATAAAAAAAGAGGAACTTTCTGAGTCTTTAGACAAAGTTTACGACTTAGAACGTTTATCTAGTAGAATTGGGTATGGAAATTTAAATGCTAGAGATTTAATTCAATTAAGAAATTCATTAAGGGAATTGCCAACGATTCATGATATTTTGGAAGCTATTGAATATGATAAGAATATTGAGGTTTTAGATGAACTATGTGAACTATTGGAAAAGTCTATTAATGAAGATGCCCCAATTAGTATTCATGAGGGTTCTTTAATTAAAGAAGGCTTCGATGAAAAACTTGATGAATTGAAAAGTATTCGTAAAAATAGTAAAAATTTTATTCTCCAGATTGAAAATGATGAGAGAAATAGAACTGGTATTAAAACTTTAAAAGTTGGATTTAATAAAGTGTTTGGATATTATATCGAAGTTAGTAAAGGTAGTATTCCATTAATTAAAGATGAGTTTGGTTATGAGAGAAAACAGACTTTAGCTAATTGTGAGCGTTTTATAACACCGTTATTGAAGGAAAAAGAGGATATTATTCTAGGTGCTGAAGAAAAAATAATTGAACTTGAGTATCGATTATTTATGCAGATTAGAGATGTTTGTAAGAAATATATTGGTAGACTTCAACAAATATCAAAAGTAATTGCAGAAGTGGATATGATGCTTTCTTTTTCTAAAGTAGCGGAAGAAAATAATTATGTTCGCCCTTTTATTACAGAAGATAGGGTAATTAATATTAAAGATGGTCGTCATCCCGTCGTAGAAAAAGTCAATAGAAAAGATTATGTTCCCAATGATATTTCTATGGGTAAGGATACGAATATTCTACTTATTACAGGCCCTAATATGGCTGGTAAAAGTACTTATATGAGACAACTTGCGATTATCATTATTATGGCTCAAATTGGATCCTTTGTTCCTTGCCAAAGTTGTATGATTCCAATCTTTGATCGAATATTTACGAGAATTGGTGCGAGTGATGATTTGGTTAGTGGAGAAAGCACCTTTATGGTGGAAATGAAGGAAGCAAATATTGCTGTACAAGAGGCGACTGAAAACAGTTTAATTTTATTTGATGAACTAGGTCGAGGAACTGCAACTTACGATGGTATGAGTTTAGCTCAGGCAATTTTAGAATATATTCATGATAAGATTAAGGCCAAAACCTTATTTTCAACTCACTATCATGAATTAACTTCTTTAGCTTCTGATTTACCTAATTTAAGAAATGTTCATGTTAGTGCAATTGAAGAAAAGGGAACGATTACTTTTTTACATAAAGTAAAAAATGGAGCAGTTGACAAGAGTTATGGAATTCATGTTGCTTCTTTAGCACATTTACCGGTTAGTTTGATAGAAAGGGCTAGCGAGATTCTTGATGTTTATGAACATAAAGGTAAAAAACAGCAGACATTTACACAGACCAGTTTGTTTTTAGATTTCGATAATACGGAGCCAGTCACAGAAAATGAAATCACTAAGAAATTGAGTGATATTGATCCATTAAAAATGACTCCTATCGAAGCGCTTAATTTTCTTTATGAGATTACAAATGAATTAAAAGGAAAAAAATAAGAAGAAGTTACGTATGTTTACGTGACTTTTTTGGTTCTTTGTACTATAGTAAGTGGGCAAAGGAGATGTGGTGTATGAAAAAAGTAGTGAAAGTGAACTCATATATTGTATCTAAATTAATCCAGGTTGGACTTAATACTCAGGAAACCCCATTTATTCTTGATAGAGATTTGGTATTATATGTAGAGGATGATCAATATGAGAAAATACTAGATATTATTCGTAATTTTCCATTTTCTATTATTTGTGCTCCATGTTTATGTTGGTATTTAGATCAACAGCTCGAAATTCCGTTCACACAGATGCCTATCCTTAAGGCAGAGATGGGAGAAAAATTATTACAAAATGCAACGCTTGGGGTTTCAACAAAAGCACTGGTTTCGCCTAATGAAATTGATGCTAGTATTCAAAATCAATTGTTTACTGATTTGGCTCTTTGGTTAACTAAAGAAACAAAAGGGACTTTTTCAAGTTTTTCTTTAGATTTTCCTGTTATCTTTGAAGTAAAAGATCAAGTGCTAACAGTTTATTATGAGACTGCATCTTTAAAGGAATCATTTTCTAACTTTAATCAAAAAATATTAAAAAAGAAGAATGATGGGAAGGATTCATATGGAGAAGATTTGCAACATGTACGAGAAATTCTTTCTGTATTCTTTGAAGAATGTGATTTAGATTTAAAAAATATTCAATATTTTGATTCCTATGGAAATATTGTTTCTGCAAAAGAAAATTCAGTTTACCAAAAACAAAATAAAGTAGAAGAGAATAAAATAGTTTGATTTTTCTTCTTTTTTCTTTTGAATTTTTTCTTGACGATTATAAAGAAATACGTTAAAATTTTAGCATCTTAGATGATTTCTATTTGTGGAAAGGGGTAGACTTGTATGAAAGGGATTATTAAATCAAAAACTAGAGGAAACTTGATTGTTATTAGTGGACCTAGTGGTGCCGGAAAGGGTTCTATTATTCAAGGGTTATTAGATAGTGACCCTAGCTTATGGCTTTCGGTTTCTATGACTTCTAGAAAAATCCGTGGACAAGAAGTAGAAGGAAGAGAATACTATTTTATTACTCGTGAGGAGTTTTTAAAAAAAGTAGAAGATGGAGAATTTTTGGAATATGCAGAATATAATGGAAATTATTATGGAACGCCACGTGGGAAAATTAATTCGTATTTATCTAATGGGCATGATGTTATTTTGGAAATTAATATCGAAGGAGCTTTGAAGATTAAAGAATTAGTTCCAGAAGCTTTATTCATCTTTATTATGCCACCTTCTACCAAAATCTTAGCAGAGCGATTAAAAAATAGAAAAACAGAGACAGAAGATAAAATATTAAGACGATTTAAAACCGCTTATCAAGAAATTAATGAAGTAACAAAATATAATTATGTTATTGTGAATGATGTTCTTGATATAGCAGTAGAAAAAGCGAAGGCCATTCTTCTTGCAGAACGTTGTAGAGTAGATAGAATCGAAGAAATGTATGTGGGTAGTGAAGAAGAATTCTTACATGAAGCATTTGTTGATAATAAAAAAATAGTAAATATTGAAAGACAAATTTAAAATAGATTTTGTCTTTTTTTCTTGTCAACCTTCAAAAATTGTCATATACTTAAATAGTAAAGGAGTGAAGTTAAATGTATTGTGGCGAGTGTGGAGCCAAAATTGGAAAAAACGAAGCTTTTTGTGGTGAATGTGGCGCAAAAGTAGAAAAAATCCAAGAAGAATCAGCTAGTGAAAATGCTTCTATGCCAAGTGTACAAAAGCAAGTGAATAGACAACCAATGTCGAAGAAAAAGAAAATATTGCTTTTGGTATGTGCAGTTTTAGTGATAGGACTTTACTTAGGATATAATTATCTAGGAGAGAAATTTGGTCCTAAGGGAGTTGCCGAAAAGTATGTACAGGCATTGATGGCAAAAGATGCAGACAAGTTGTATAGTTATTTAAATTTAGAGGGGGATAAAACATTTACTAGCAAGAAGAAGTTTGCAGAAATTATCAAATCTGCTGATAATTCTAGTGAGATTACAAATTATGTAATAGGGGATGTTAGTTACAGTGATGGTAATTTGAGTGCTCGAGTTAGTGTAAAATATGCTTTAAAAGGAGCTCAATCTGAAACAACTGAAACTGTTCATCTTACAAAAGCAAAGAAAAAGGCTTATGGTATTTTTAGTACTTGGGAAATTAGTGAGGATTTTGATTCTGTTGTAGTAAAAGATTATAAAATTAAAGTTCCAAAAAACTCTAAAGTTATGATTGATAAGGTATCATTAGATAAGAAATATCTTGATACTAAGAGTTCATCAGAAAATTGGGATATTTATAAAATCCCTCAAATATTCCAATCATCTATTACTATTAAGGCAAGTATTAGTGGTTTTGATATTGAACAGAAAGTAACACCTTCTACATATTATGATAATTACACTGTAGAGTTATCGTTAAAAAATCTTTCTAAAGATAATGTTTCCTCTTTAGAAGAACAAATTAAAACTGATTTTAATACATTGTATAAGAACTTGATTGAGAAAAAAACATGGGATCAAGTAAAGGAATCTTATAATTTTACTGGAGCTAATTTAACAGAATTAGAAGAAATTTACAAAGATTTATATGATGATATTGTCGATGATGATTATAAAACATTAACAGCTTTTAATGTTACTTCTATTAGTATTAATAATTTATCTTTAACTGACGAAGGGCAAATTCGTATTAGTTTTAAAATAAATTATGATTATTCGGTAAATTATAAAAAATATGATGATTCCATTGATACAAAAAATGGAAAAAATTCATCTAATACAACACTATATTATGTTTATAGTGATAATGCCTTAAAATTGGTAGATGGATATTATTTAGTATCATATTTTTCAACATATTAAAATAAAATAAGAAAAAGGAGTGAAAAACATGGCAAAATTTTGTACAAAATGTGGTAAAAAATTAGAAGATGGTGAGGTTTGTACTTGCCAACAAGAAGTTAAACAAGAAGTTAAAAACGTAGAAACAGAACGAGTAGTAGCGAGTGCTCCTACTTCTAGTATAGCAAATGATTATTTAAATAAGGCGATGGATATTGTAAAGGGAATCTTTACTCATCCAATTCAAACTATGAAACAATATGGAAAAGCAGAGAATATGGGATTAGGATTAATTTTAATCGCTATTAATTGCTTAGTATATGTACTTTTCATTTTTATGGCAGTAAAAGAGGTTACTTCTAATAGTGGTTTTATGTATTTTATGGGAATGGGTAGTCTTGGTTCTACTGATATTCCAATGGAAGTTTTAGTTAAAATCTTTGTATTATTCTTTGGAGGCTTTGCTGGAACTGCACTTACTTTATATGTATTAGCTGGACCTGTATTTAAAGGAAATGGGGATATTAAACAAGCTTTTGCTTTGGTTGGTACTGCATCAGCATTAACTACAGTAACTACTTTAGTAGCTCTTGTTTGTATGTATATTTCTACTAAAGTTATGGGAATTGTACTAGGAGTTGCGACAATTTTATATTGGGTTCAACTTTATCATGGATTTATTAAAACTACAGATTTAGATGAAGAAAAAACGGGTTATAGTTATACTGCTGCAATTGCTGTAGCTGCATTCTTAGTATTCTATTTAATACCTAAAATTTTATTCTAAGAAGATTTATAAATAGAAATAAGGAAACTATTAATTAGTTTCTTTTATTCTTTAAAATAGGAGTGAGATTATGTATTGTGAAAATTGTGGTGCAAAAAATGCTGAAAAAAACATGTTTTGTGCCAAATGTGGACATAAAATGGTTCAAGAAGAAGTAAAAGAAATTAAGGAAGAAGTAAAAAAGAAAGAAATTGTAGAAGAGAAAAGTGTTCCTATAGTAATAAAAGAAGGTGTGGACACAGGTCTTCAATTTGAAAAAAGTAAATATATTTCTTATATTTTAAAAATTCAGCGTTCTGTTACTATGACTTACGTATATTGGTTTTTTATTGGACTTATGTTTTCTTTGATGATTTTATCTGTTTCAACTTTCCAGGAGAAAGCATCTAGTATTTCTAGCAGTTCTTCTGGTTCAAATGGAATGATGATTTTAGCTATTATTCCACCAATTGTTGGGCTCATCATTGCTCATGCTAGAACTTTAGAAAAGAAAATTAGAGTTCAGGAAATGAAATGGCGATTAGACTTTTATACAAAACATATTAAATAAAATAATGAAATAAGGCGACTATATATGGTCGTTTTATTATTGATGGGATTTTGTTTTCTTGCTACTATATTAATTGTTTTATTACTTTGTGAAAATGGTTACAATGAATGACAAAGATATATTATGTACCTAGAAATCATGATATTTTAGGACAGTTTAAAGAACTTCCAGTATTACCAACTAGAAATCTCTATTACAAAAACGATGAGTTTATTCAAACATCACCACATCGATATTATAAGGTTTTAAAATAATAATAGAGGAATAGTTTTTGAGAAACTGGTAAAAGTAGTTAATCTATTAAATCATTGACATAGTTAGTTTTTTAATATAATATAGAGACGATATTTTTTGTAGGGATGAATTTTATGAAAATAAAAAATTTAAAAGTTGGAATTTTAAGAAAATTGTTGATAGTAAGTTCTTTTAGTTTTATTTCTACTTCTTTAGTAGGATGTGGTGAAACTGAACTTTCAACTAATGTAATTGATGATTCTAAAATAGTAGATTTTAATGAAGACTCTGAAGACAGCTTTTTAGAAAATGGAATTAAAGTAGTAAAAGATGTGCCAGGAGAGGATTTTAAACTAGTAATTGAATATTCTGGGGAACTAGAAAATGGAGAATATTGGACGATTACTGATGATAAAAAGTTGTATACTAAAATTTATACAGAAGGTCTTCCTGAAGGGTATGAGGTTTATATTAATGATATTCATACAGATACTTCTATTGTTGCGAAGCAAAAGAGAATGGATGGAATTAAGCAAGATACAATGGATGGAGGAGTACATAATAGTACTTTGCCAGGATTTTTAATTGGAGACGATACTTGTTATTATGGAGTGAATCAAATTGATGGACAAAATGATGAATTTATTGAAGGAACAATGACAGGAATGAACGGCTATACTTCTGGTTCTGTTATTCAAGAAAGATTTTTAGAGTCTGATTATTTGGAAAAGGGAGTTATTGCTAATCAAGTATCTTCTGTTTATACTTTACTTGTAAAAGGTCCATTTGATCAAGGATATTATGGAATTTCAGTAGATGATGATATTTATATTAAAGTTTATAACAGGACTTTATTTGTTGATAGTTATGGAGAACAATGTTATAAAGAATATGTGACTAATGAGGATGGTACTGTAACCGTTGTTACTTATGATATGGATGGAAATCAAAAGAAAGAAGCTAAGGTAAAGACATATTCAAATTAAAAGATTTTTATTTTCTTGAATTTTATAAAAAAATGTTGTAAAATAATAATAGATTCTTGGAAAGAAGAGTAATTAATATTCCTAATTTTAGAGAAGATATGGTTGGTGAAAATATCGATTAGGAGTTAATGAAGACACTTTCTATTAAAAGAAACGTAATTCTGCGTTAAAGATTTTAAGCATAAGAAATTATGAAAATAAGGTGGCACCACGAAGTAAAATTCGTCCTTTGTAGTGTTACCTTTTTATTTTTTAGCAGAAAAAGAAAGGAAGAGGAAAATATGATAACAAAACAAAAAGGATGTCATGACATTTATGGCGATGAAGCTAAGAAGTGGAAATATGTATCAAATGTAATTGATGCTGTTTGTGAAAGATATAACTACGATTTTATTCGTACACCTATCTTTGAAGCGAGTGAGTTATATCATCGTGGAATTGGAGAAGAAACGGATGTTGTAAGTAAAGAAATGTACGATTTTAAAGATAAAGGGGATCGTAGTATCACTCTTCGTCCAGAAGGAACAGCTGGAGTTGTTCGTAGTTTTATCGAAAATAAAATGTATGGAGATGCTACACAACCAGTTAAACTTTATTATAATGGTACAATGTATCGTTATGAACGTCCTCAATCCGGAAGAGATAGAGAACTTACCCAGTTTGGTGTTGAAGTACTTGGTAGTGATGATCCAATGATCGATGCTGAGGTTATTTCACTGGCTGTTAATATTTATAGAATTTTAGGATTAAAAGGGATTAAGGTAAATATTAATTCATTAGGTGATAAGGAATCTAGAGATAATTATCGTAAGGCTTTAGTAGAACACTTTATGCCACATGTGGATTCATTATGTGAAGATTGTAAGGTTCGTTTACAAAAGAATCCTCTTCGTGTTTTAGATTGTAAAGTAGATGCTGATACTGAGATTATGAAAAATGCACCAGTCATGACTGATTACTTGAATGAAGAAAGTAAGAAACGTTTTGAAATGGTTCAAAAATATTTAAATTTATTAGATATTGATTTTGAAGTGAATCCATCGATTGTACGTGGATTAGATTATTATGATCATACAGTATTTGAAATTGAAGCAGATATTGAAGGATTTGGAAGTCAAAATGTTTTAGGTGGTGGAGGTCGTTATAATGGCCTTGTATCAGCATTAGGTGGTCCAGAAGTTCCTGGAATCGGTTTTGCGATGGGACTTGGAAGACTTATGCTTGCTTTAGAAAAAGAACAAGTAGAATTACCAATTAACAATAGTCTAGATGCTTTTGTAATGTATGTTTCTGATACAGAAAAAGAGTACGCAACTACTTTAGTTCAAGAACTTCGTATGAATGGTTTTTCAGTAGAAACAGAATACACAAATAGAGGGTTAAAGGGACAATTTAAACAAGCAGATCGACTAAATAGTAGGTTCTTAATTATTTTAAATGATACTGATTTAGAAAATAATCAAGTAAAAATTAAGAATAATAAGACAAAAGAAGAGGAATTAGTTGATATTGATTATATTCTTTATTACCTTGATGAACATTTGATGAGCGAAGATGATGCAGATTGCGATTGTGGATGTAGTCATGAACATGAAGAAGGTCATGAATGTCATTGTAATGGAGAAGGAAACTGTGGATGTGGTAATCATTGCGATTGCCATTCTCATGAAGAAAATGAATAAAGAAAGAAGTTATGATTATGAAAAAATGTAATAATGTAGAGTTTAATATAAATAATGTTGGACAAACAGTTGAATTATGTGGTTGGGTTTCTAAAAAAAGAAATCTTGGTGGATTAGTATTTATTGATTTAAGAGATAGAAGTGGTATTATTCAATTAGTTGTTCGACCTGAAAATAAATTTTATGAACTTGCTAGTAGTTTAAAAACAGAGTCTGTCATTAAAGCTACTGGTGAAGTTGTGGAAAGGGAAAGTAAAAATAGTAAAATTCCTACTGGTGAAATTGAGGTTATCGTTACTGATTTAGTATTAGAAAGTATGGCTGGTGATTTACCATTTGAAATTAGTGATGATACTACAGCTTTAGAAGATACTAGATTAAAGTATCGTTACTTAGATTTAAGACGTCCTACTTTAAAAAGTAACTTAATGGTAAGAAGTAAACTTATGAATGTCATTCGAAATTTCTTCTATGAGGAAGAATTTGTTGAAGTAGAGACACCTGTTTTATGTAAGTCTACACCAGAGGGAGCAAGAGATTATTTGGTTCCTTCTCGTGTAAATCATGGTAAATTTTATGCATTACCTCAATCTCCTCAAATTTTTAAACAGTTACTAATGATTGGTGGAATGGAAAAGTATTATCAAATTGCAAAATGTTTTAGGGATGAAGACTTAAGAGCTGATCGCCAACCTGAATTTACTCAAGTCGATGTTGAAATGAGCTTTGTTGATGAAGATGATGTTATTTCTACTACAGAACGTTTACTTGCGAAAGTATTTAAAGAAATGAAGGGTATCGAATTATCTTTACCTTTACAAAGAATGAAATATGTAGACGCAATTCGTGATTATGGTAGCGATAAACCAGATTTACGTTTTGGAATGAAGATTCAAAGTTTGAATGACATTTTTAAAAATACGGAGTTTACTGTATTTCAAAATGTTTTAAATGCAAATGGAGAAGTAGGATGTATTGTTGGTAAAAATTGTGCTGATAAGTATTCTAGAAAAGAAATTGATAAACTTACAGAATATGTTAAAACTTATCGTGCTTCAGGTCTTGCATGGTTAAAATATAGTGAAGGGGAATTTTCTGGAAGTATTCGTAAAGTAGTTACAGAAGAAGAGCTTCATGCTATGAAAGAACAGTTAGAAATTGAAGAAAATGATTTAATTTTAATTGTTGCGGATAAATATAATGTTACTAAAACAGCTCTTGGAGAGCTTCGTATCAAATTAGCTCGTGATTTAGATTTGATTGATAAAAATGATTATAAATTATTGTGGGTTGTAGATTTCCCATCCTTCGAATATAGTGAAGAAGAAGGAAGATTTATGGCATGTCATCATCCATTTACAGCACCAAAAGATGAAGATATTGATAAGTTGTTGAATGATAAGGCAAATTGTTATTCTAAGGCTTATGATATTGTTATTAATGGATATGAAGCAGGTGGTGGAAGTATTCGTATCCATCAGGCAGATGTTCAAGCTAAAATGTTTGAAGCGTTAGGATTTACTTTGGAACAAGCAAAAGAAAAATTTGGTTTCTTCTTAGAAGCATTCAATTATGGAACTCCACCTCATGGAGGACTTGCTTTAGGACTTGACCGATTAACAATGTTACTTGTTGGAACTGAAAATATTCGAGATGTCATTGCATTCCCTAAAACTGCTAGCGCATCTTGTTTAATGAGTGAATGTCCAAACTTGGTTGATGATAAACAATTACAAGAATTGGGTATTAATATTACAGAAAAAGGCCAAAAATAGGCTTTTTTCTTTTGCTTTTGTTGAAAAAAGTCAAAATTTTGCTTGCGTTTATTTTCATTTTGTAGTAGAATAATGCATACGTTGTATTAAAAATGGGGTTTTAAGATAGGGGGTTGAAATTATGAATCAATCTTATGTGTTTGAATATCAAAATGAAAATGATTTTAAAGTAAAAGAACGTACTTTACGTAAGTATAATATGCTTGCATATAAGGAACTGGTTTTTAAGGATTATCCAGAACTTAGAAATGGGAACTTTCTTGGAAAAATAGTTTCAGAAAATAAAATTGAGAAGACAAAAAGCTATGAATTAGAGTTGCCAACGGATGAATTGTTTCAAAAAGTTCATGGAAAGGTTCGTTTACATTATACTATATATGAAGAAAAGAAAGTGGTGCTTTTGACTAATATAACACCAGATGATATTTTGGAAGAAGGACATCGTGCTGAACTTACTGCTTATAAAGGCGTTATGATTTCTAAAAGTAATCCTAAAAAAGATATTTTTAAAGTAAATCTATTAAATATGCTTAATAAGTAATTAAAAAATGATAAAATTAAAAAAATCTATTGCATCAATATAAAAAATATGTTACTATTAAAAAGTCGATGGACCCTTAGCTCAGTTGGTTAGAGCATTCGGCTCATAACCGAACGGTCGATGGTTCGAGTCCATCAGGGTCCACCACTAAATGCGGGTATGGCGGAATTGGCAGACGCACTAGACTTAGGATCTAGCGCCGCAAGGCTTGCAGGTTCAACTCCTGTTACCCGCACCATTCGATATTAGACTCTTGATTTTCAAGAGTTTTTCTTTTGTTTATTTATTTTTGTTTTGTCATTTGATATACTGTATATAATGAAGTTAGAATAGGATGAAATAAATGAGAAAGTATATATTGAATGATGAAAGTTTAAATTCTAATTATTTTCATTTTACAGATAGAAAAAATTTAGAATCAATTCAATCTAAAGGATTGATTCCAAATATTGGAAGTCATGCTAAAAATATAGAAAAAACTAGAAAAATATTTTTTGTAGAGGGCTTGGATAACCTATTGATCTTATTTGATTGTTGGATTAATGCATTATATTAGGTGCCTGTAATTCCATTTATCTATAAACTAGGTGCTTTCTTCTTAAGACATAAATGGTTTCCTAATATGATAGGTAATAGTTATTTTAAAATTTTAAAAGTAAGTAAACTGCATCAAAAAAGAGCATTTAGAAGTCTTGATAAAATTCTAAATAACGGAATTCTCTTAAAGTTGGAATTAGAGGAGAATGTAGATTTTAGTTGCGATGATGAGGATGAAATAAAGTCTCGAGGTTATATAAAGAAACATTTAGAGATATGCGGTTATTCTGAAAAATATTCGAATTTAGATACCACCATAATGGATAAGTGGAATATGCATACTTTCACTGATCATAAGATTAACAGTGATAAAATAAAAGTTTGCTATTTAAAAAATAGTAGTTCTAATCTTAGGGATATTTTTAATTATTGTTTAGAAAATACTAAAATAGATTTAAATAATATTTGTCCAGAGTTATGTGCTTATTTAAAGTATAAAGGTTATATTAAATGAAAAAATGCTTAAAAATTCGTTAAGCATTTTCTTTTATCATTTCTATTAATTTATTTACACTATAGTTTGGTGTCTTTTTATCAATAATAGTCATTCCTATATATCTTTTGGGTACTTTTGGAGCTACTTTTATTTCATATAATGATTTATTTTCTAATTCTGTTTTTATAAATTCTTTTGTAGCATATCCAATACCAAATCCTGATTTTACTAAATCCATAATTAAGTTATAACTTACAACTTCTAGTTGAGGTCTCAGAGTTACATTATTATTTTTTAAGTAATTATTTAAATAAGATCTAGTATTTGATGGTAGTTTTTGAAAAATTAATGGATAATCCTTTAAATCTTTCAAATTTATTTTTCCATTTGTTAAGTCATGATATTTTTTGTTTCCGACAAAGATATCTTCAACACTTAAGATTGGTATCGTTTTTAAGTCTTTACTTTCTATCATTGGCATATTTAAAAATAAGATATCTAGGTTTCCATTTCGTAAATCCTTTAAAAGATTCTCTGTTAGATTATTTACAATCTGTATATCTACTTTTGGATATTTCTCATGAAACTTTTCTAAGTATGGCATAACAACGTGTCGACATACAGTAGTAGATGCACCAATTCTTATTGTTCCAGTATCTAAATTTTTTAGATTGGATAGGGCGTTTTCTCCATTGATAATGCTTTCAATTCCTATTTTTACATATTCGAATAAAACCTTTCCTTCTTCTGTTAAAACCATTCCATGTTTTGTCCTTGTAAATAAACTAACACCTAGTTGCTCTTCTAATTTTTTTATTTGAAATGTAATTGCGGGTTGTGAGATATAAAATTCTTCAGCAGCCGTAGAAATACTTCCGTTTTTCGCAACTACATAGAAAATTTTGTAAAGATCTAGATTAATATTCATAATATAAGTCCCCTTTATATTTAATATAAAAAATATATATTATATTTATATTATAGTTTTTATTATAATTCAATTAAGGAGTTGAAATTATGATAGAAATTGAAAAAGAAACAGGGACATTATTATATGAGAAAGTAAAAAAGATTGTTTTAGAACATCAAAATGGGGCTAATTGTTACTATAATAAAGAACAACATCATTTATATGAAAATGTTGGTTGGGAAGTAGAAAAAAATTTTATAATGAAAATGGAAAAGTACAATTTATGAATATAGATGGAGATCTTGTTGAGATTGAAATTAATCGTTGGCACAATCACCAACATAATGGTTATAGTGGATTGTGTGGTGCACCATGTTATGAGTCTACTATTTATTTGATAAAAGAAAAAAGACAAAAAGTTTGGGAATTAAAGATTTGTTGTGGTACTTTACATTATGATGGTAGTGTGAGTGATTTACAATTACCAGTCGGTATTTTAAAGGAGAAAGAAGAAAAAACAGAAGAAAAGAAGGATGATATGGTATCTTCGATAAATGAAGAAATTCGAGAAGAACAAGAATCTTTATTTACTTTGATTTCAAAACAACAAGAAAAAATTCAGTCTTCTTTAGAAGAAAAAGAAGATATTTTAAACAATAGGAGTAGAGAATTAGAAGAAGCAAAGAAGAAGATTATTTCTTCTTATTCTACACAGTTATCTGAAAATAAAACGGAAACTGATTTATTAAAGAAAAAATTAGCCGAGTTCATATTATTACTTCACCAATATTCTTCTTTTGATTCTGTAGTTATTAGTGATATTATTAGTAAACTAATCTCTGTTTATGAAGGGGAAAAATATTCTTCTAGAACTCTTCAATATTTTTCTAAAAGAGTAGTTCATGGAGTAATGGATTCTTGGGAAGAAGATGTTACTACTAAAGTTAGAATTATTGGTAGTGATCTTATTCTTTCTAATTACCTAGATTCTAAAACTTTATGTGATGAAGTAATTTGTGAGTTAATTTCGACAGGAAATGCATTTTTATTATCAAGGGAATTTGGTTGCCTTCGAGATAGTCGAAATATTACTTTTTATCATTTTGATGATGGTGAATTTTATTGTCAAGTGGATTTTGGAGACTTTGATTATGTTAGAGATTTTATTGAGCAACTAATTCAATACCGATTAGAAGCTAATTTAGAAAATATAACAGCAGAAGAAATTATTTTTGCATTAAAAAATTATTTACAGCAACATCACGAAGATGTTACAGCGTTGCATGGTGAGAAAATTAAACAGAAGATATCTGATTTATAGATTGACGAAGCAAGTATCAAGTTAGAAAGTAATAAATATTTTCTGTTGTCCTCTATATATTGTTTTCGTGAACAAGGTTCTAAATTTATGATATAGTATGCCCAAGTTTTCAGAAAAGAGGTATATTTTATGAAAAACTTAGATTTTATTAAAGAACAAATTCAAGCAAGTAATTATGATATATTACCTGATTAATAGAGCTATATAAACATGCAATATATAATCAAGTAAATATAGTCTTAGTTGATTCACAATGTTATGGAACTACTTTGAATTATAAAAAAAAGTTAATCATTGATGAAATTTAGACGAATTTGTGCTAAAATAAAGTTAGTGACATATGATTTTCCATTTAAGATAATAGTTTTCTCTATGAACTATCAAACTAGATTTAAATAACATTTGAGGTTTTAGATCTATGTCATCTTAAATGGTATTGAAACAGAAAATTTTGTGTACGAACAATACACAGGGTTTTAGATCTATGTCATCTTAAATGGTATTGAAACTGATGGAGCTTTGAAACAGGAGACTACAACGTTTTAGATCTATGTCATCTTAAATGGTATTGAAACATACATACCTGTCATCGATTCCAATTTGATGTTTTAGATCTATGTCATCTTAAATGGTATTGAAACTTATATTAATTCTAATTATATTTTTTCTGAGTTTTAGATCTATGTCATCTTAAATGGTATTGAAACTCTGTTATATCATAAGTGATTATATATTCAGTTTTAGATCTATGTCATCTTAAATGGTATTAAAACTAGCAATATTGGGTACTAAAAAAGAACGTGGTTTTAGATTTATGTCATCTTAAATATTACTAAGTTTATGTTGAATATATTAAATTTAAAGATTTCTATGATAATCAATTAAATATAAAAATAATATTAAATGTTATCGAGGAGTCGACTATAAATATACTTATGTATTAGATAGAAATAGTACAGTTAGATTAAATCACATTAACATATTAATAATTGTTGAACAATATAAACTTCTTGTAGGAACACTTTGCGTAAATTCTGTTGATACTACCTCTAATGTTTGTTTACCCGGAGAATATCATGATATTGTTTGTGTAGAGAAAGATATATTTGTAAGAATTTGTAAAGTTAGCAAATTGGAACTTGATCAACTAATTACAAAGATTAGAAATAAAAAAAGTATATTGTTTAAAATAAACTTGTTAGGATGTGATAAGCATGAATAGTTTTCATGAAATAATAAAAGAAATATGTATGGAGCAAGGAATTAATTTTTCTATTTTATCGAAAGATTGGGTTTTAATGCTTGAAAAAGGAAATAAAACAAGGTTTATTTCTGGTTACAAATTTGATTTAAATTCACATGGATTTGGTTCTATTATTGATGATAAATATGCAACTTTTGAAGTTTTAAAAAAGAAAAATGTTCCAATTATTGAACATCAAATTTTGTTTTCAAAAAGTAATATGAATGATTATGCAGTTGGGTCTAATACTTATTCTAAAGTAGAAGAAATCTTTGAGGAATATCCTCAAGGAATTGTATTAAAAGCAAATGATAGTACTTGTGGGAATGAAGTTTATCATATTAAAAAGAAAGAAGATATTTCTTTTTATTTAGAACGATTATTTCATAAAAATTTTTCTATCAGTATTTGTCCTTTTTATGATATTGAAAGAGAATATCGTTTGATTGTATTAAATAATGAATGTCAATTACTTTATGGAAAAAAGAGGCCTATTGTAGTAGGAAATGGGAAAAAGTCAATTAAAGAATTGTTAGTGGATTTTAATTCATATTACTTTAAAGGTAAATCTCTTGGTGAAGAATATTCTAGGGTTTTAAAACAAGGTGAGATATTTGAATATAATTGGCAATTTAATTTATCCAAAGGATCTATGCCTTTTCAGATAGAAGATGTGAATAAAAAAGAAAAATTATTATCTATTTTTAGGAAAATTACAGATACTTTAGATATTGGCTTTTGTAGCATTGATATTATTGAAACTACAGACCATGAGTTTTATGTGATTGAGTTAAATAGCGGTATAATGATGAAAAATTATATGGAAATTATGCCGCAAGGAAAAGAAGAAGCAAAAAGAATTTATAGTGCTGCTATAGAAGAGATGTTTCGTCATTAAAGACTTTTAACATGTTTTTAAATTATTATTGACTTTTATTTATCTTTTATGTTACTATGTAAATCAATCAGTTGTGACTGATAATATTATAAAGAAAGGGAGTTATTTATATGAGATTGTTAAAACAAAATAGTTGGCATCATATGGGTAACACTTATACAGATTTGATTTAAAATCGATTCAGGTATAAGTGTGTTTTTGCATTGCTTATACCTGTATGAGACGATAAGAATATAACTATCAAATACAGGGTATATCCTGTATTTTTTGTTTTTAGGATCATTCTTGGTAAAGCTAATGCAAAGGATTAAAAAATAGAAAGAAGGAATGATTGTTATGGAAACAAAAGATATTTTAAAGAACTTGGTTCGTTATAATACGATTCGAGACGAGGAAAATAAGAAACTTATGAATTATGTTGAAGAGTATTTAAAACAATATAATTTTACAGTTCAAAGAGTTAAAAAATGTTTAATTGCGTATAATGATGAAAATCCTCCTGTTGGGTTTTTAGGACATACAGATACGGTTGATTATGAATCTTGGGATGGTTCTCCGTTTGAAATGCAAGAGATTGATGGGAACTTAATTGGATTGGGCGCTTGTGATATGAAGGGTGGGGTTGCTTCTATTCTTTCGGCAGTTTCTAAAATCGATTTAAATAAGAATAAAATCGCTTTATATTTAACAAATGATGAAGAAATTGGTTTTGGTGGAATTCAAGATATTAAGAATTTTATTACTCCAAATAATATCATTGTTGGAGAACCTACAAATAATGTACCTGTGTATGGAACAAAAGGAGTTTTAGAACTTGAATTATTCTTTTATGGAACAAAATGTCACTCATCTACTCCGGATTATGGAAAAAGTGCAATTTATGAATGTGTTGATTTTATTAATAGAATTAGAAAATATTATGATGAAAATTTAAAAAAACAGGGAAATATGAATTTTGAAATTCCCTATACGACTATGAATATTGGCATGATACAAGGCGGAGAAACGGTAAATTCAGTTCCTGGTAAATGTATGATTACTATGGATTTTAGGATTGCAAATGTGAATCAAGCTGATACCATACTTATTGATATTAAAAAAATGTTAGAGGATTATAACTATGAATTGATTGTGAAAAATAATGTTTGCCCTAAATTAAATGAAAATAATATAGAATTCTTAGAAAAAATATCTTCAAAAAAGAGAACAAAATGCTATATAACTGAAGGATCTTTTATTGATAAAAATTTTATTATATTAGGTCCTGGTCCTGATACTTCTCACCAAAAGAATGAATTTATAAGTTTAGATTCTCTTGAAAAAACAGTAGATTTATATATTCATATTATTGAGTACTATAATGAGGAGAATGAACATGAGAATTGTTAATTATGATGATTGCTTGGATAAAGGAAAAGTAGCAAGTGTTTCATATGATATATGTGTTGGAGCAAACTTTCCAGTTTATTATCAGGATGTTTATGAACATTTATTTGGAGAAAAGGATTCTATTTTAAAACTATTGCTTGATGACTATGGAAAAATTTCAGGATTTGGTGTTTTTCAGAATTATCAATTAGAAGTTGAAGAAAATTCTATTACGATGCTTTATCTATCTGGTATGGTTATTAGTTATAAATATCAAAAATTAAATCTTTCAAAGGAAGTTATAAAAGATGCATATAGGAGTTTTCCCTCTGATTTTATTTCTCTTAGAACTCAGAATATTGCGATGGCTATGTCCTTATTTCATTTATATTCAGATAATTTATTTACATCTTTAGAAAATCTTGATTTTAAATCTTTAAAAATTTTACGGATGTTTGAACCGTTTTATAATATGCAGGAAAATGGTATTATTGAAAACTGTTATTATACACAATTGTATCCTAATTTAGGTGAAATGAAGAATTATTTTGATATTAATCTTGGAAAGTATGATGCTCTTGCAGTTATTATTGAACCTAATCTTTCTAAAAGAAAAAAGTTATCTATTTTTGAAGAAAAAATAAAAAAAACATAAAAGATTGATATCGTTAACTATGATTTTTCTTTTTTAGACTTATTTGATTTCAATAGGAAAAAGTGATAGAATAATGAATATAGTATAATCAATTTATGACTATTTTAAATCTTATTTTATTAACTTGTGATATAGTTTGATAGGGGGACAGTAATTTATGGAAATACGTATTGATGATTATCATTCTTTTTGTGATGAAGAGGGATTTATTTCACCTTTGATAATCGCTAGAGTTATAGCTTCTTCTATTGGTCCATATTCTTTTAGAAAATTAAAAAGAATATGCATGGAGTCTAGTGTTATTTTAATGGATGAAGAAATAGAAAAATTTATCAATTCTAGAATAGAAGCAGAAAATCCAGAGTTAAAACAAAGAATGTTTGAATATAGTAGAAAGGAAAATGTTTCTGTTTTTGAAAGAGCAGAACACACAATGGATGTTTTTTTCCTTTCTAGTAAAAAGTATGATTCATATACTTTGAAATATTTTAAACATTATATTTCTATTTTAAAGAAAAAATGCTCTATTCTTTTTGAAATTTTTGGTTCCATGTCCAAAATCTATCTCAGGGTTATGAATCCAACAAATGGATGTGATATGGATTCTATGAATCGTTTAGAAAGTTATTTAGAAAAATATGATATTTATATGAAGGAAAATGGAATGATTTATTATGAAGATTTTATTCGTCTTGTTTCTCCTTTTCTTTACAATGTGACAAAGCTTTTAGATATGGTAAAAAGAGCAAATGACTTAAGCACTTATTTAGAATTTTCAGTTTCTTTAGATGCTGTTTATAGGAGTGGTTTAAATGAACAAGACCTTTATCCTAAGGAAGAATTACAGACTTGGTATGATGATTTTTATAATAATGATGGCTTTATTCCTTTATCAGAAAAACAACAGGCAAGGCAAAAACAAAAAGCTAGTAAGGCCTTTCAATATTTTTTTAATCAAATCCAATAAAAAGTCATTAATAAAGTGACTTTTTATTTCTGTCATGATAAAATAAATACAAGTAGGTGAATGAATTATGAAAAATAGAAGTGAATTACGTGAAGTAATGATGAAGGTATTATATCAAGTGTTTTTATTAGAAGAATCTTCTATAGAATTTGGTGTAGATACTTTAATTAAAGAACAATTAGAAGTTTCTAATGAGTTTGTAGATACTGTTGTTTATGGTGTTTTAGGAAATAAGAAAGCGATTTATGAAAAAGCAAATCGTTATTTGGATAGTTGGCCAATGGATCGTTTAAATAAAGTGGATCAAGCAATTATTTGTATTGGAATTTATGAATTGGAATATACTGAGACTCCAAGTGTAGTTGCTATTAATGAAGCGATAGAACTTTCTAAAAAATATAGTGATGAAAAAGTAACAAAAATGATTAATGCTGTTTTAGATGAAATTTATCATGAAAAGGAACAATAGGATATTACCTTATGCAAGATAAATATATTAGTGTTTCTCAGTTAACGAGATATATAAAATTTAAAATTGATAATGATGAAAATCTAAGACAGGTTTTTTTAAAGGGAGAAATTTCAAATTTTAAGGCACATACAAGAGGACATTATTATTTTACTTTGAAGGATGAAACCTCTAGAATAAATGCAGTTATGTTTTCCTCTCAGGTTTCTAAAATGAAATTTTTACCAGAGGATGGAATGAAAGTTTTAGTAACTGGTAGAATTAGTGTATATGAAGCTACTGGTGGATATCAAATTTATGTTGATGAGATGATTGAAGATGGAATCGGAAACCTTTATATTCAATTTGAACAATTAAAAAAGAAATTAGCTCTAGAAGGATTATTTGATAAGGAACATAAAAGACCAATCCCTAATATTCCTTCTCGTATTGGTATTGTGACTGCATCTACTGGTGCGGCAATCCGTGATATTTTATCTACAATTAAGAGAAGATGGCCGTTTACTGAGACAATTCTTTTTCCAAGCCTTGTACAAGGAGCTTCTGCTGCGCCTGATATTATTAGGCAGATAAATAGGGCTCAGGAATATGATTTAGATGTTTTGATTGTTGGTCGAGGTGGCGGAAGTATTGAAGATATGTGGTGTTTTAATGATGAAGGTGTCGCTCGTTCCATCTATAATTCTAAAATACCAGTCATTTCTGCTGTTGGACATGAAATAGATTTTACTATTGCTGATTTTGTTGCTGATTTGAGAGCACCTACGCCAACAGGTGCTGCTGAAATGGCAGTACCAAGCAAGAGAGATATTTCAGAGCTTCTAAATCAAATTACTTTACGTTTACATAAATCTATGAAGAATGAACTTATGATACGAAGAAAAAAAGTAGATTCTTTGATGAAAAGTTATGTTTTAGAAAATCCAATTTCCTTATATCAGATGAAGGAACAAAAATTTGATACACTATTTGAAAAATTACAGTCTACCATGAGGATGATTGTTAAGGATGAACGAGTTATTCTAGATAAAATATATCAAAGTAGTTCTTATCAAATAGAAAAAATATTAAATTATGAAGTATATCGATTTGAGAAAAATTTGAATAAGTTAGAACTGTTAAATCCATTACTTACGATTGGTCGTGGGTATAGTATTACTAGAAAAGACGAGAAAGTAATTTCTAGTATCAAAGAGATTCAACCAAAAGATAAACTAGAGGTTCAGTTAAAGGATGGTTTTATTTTTACAGAAGTAATCGATACAAAAAAGAAGAGGAGTTAATTATGGCAAAAGAGAAAACTTTTGAAGAAAATATAAAAGAATTAGAAGAAATTGTAAAGAAATTAGAAAGTGGGGAGGTTCCACTTGATGATGCGATAGATCAATTTACTTTGGCTATGAAACTTGCTAAAAAGTGTGATGAGAGATTAAAGAGTGCTGAAGAACAAATAAATAAAATATTAACAGATGATGGCCGACTTGAAAAATTTGAAATAGAAGAAGAAAATTAGGAAAATTTCTTCTTTTTTTATCATTTTTGTTGTAAACTTAAATAGAGTAGAAGAGGAGTTAAACAATATGCAGGAAAATACATTAGACCAAAAATGTCCGAGTTGTAGAGCTCCCTTAAAATTTTCACCGAAATCGAGTGGATGGGATTGTGATTATTGTGGGAGTCATTTTACGATTGAGGATTTAGAAAAAATACAAAAAAAGAGGGAAAAAGCCCAAAAGAAAAAAATGAACTCACAGGGGTATAATTGTAAAAATTGTGGTGCCCAAATTTTAGTGTCTGAGAATGTAACTGCTACTTCTTGTATCTATTGTAGAAGTAGTGCGATTATTGAAAGCCGTTTATCTAACGAGTTTACACCGACTTCGGTTATTCCGTTTAAAAAAACAAAGGAAGAAGCGATGGATGCTTTTAAGCAGACTGGATTACGTAGATTTTTTATTCCAAAAGAATTTTCAAATAAGAAAAATATTTCTGAAATACAGGGAATTTACATTCCTTTTTGGCTTTATGATTATAAAGTGGATTCGAAAGTTACTGGTGTTGGAAACATTGTATCTAGTTGGAGTTCTGGAAATTATATTTATACAAAAACGGATGAATATGCATTTACCAGATCTGGAGTTTTTCCTTTTTATGATATTCCAGTAGATGGGTCTAAACACTTTGATGATGCCTTAATGAATTCTATTGAACCATTTGATTATAAGGAATTGGTTCCTTTTAATGAGGCTTATTTATCTGGATTCTTAGCAGAAAAATATGATCAAACGAAAGAGGAAGTACAATCAGTCGCGATTAATCGAGCTGAAAATACAATTCTTTCTGAGATCAATCAAACATTAAATCGTTATTCTTCTAAAGTAATTAATGAAAAGACTTTTACACCTTCTTCTTTTCATGGAGAATATGTTTTACTTCCTGTTTGGTTATTAAATATTAAGTATAAAGATAAGATTTATCCATATGCCATGAATGGACAAACTGGTAAAATGATTGGAGATATTCCAGTGCAGAAATCTAAAGTGGTTTTCACATTTTTTATCCTTACTATTTTTCTTATTTTTATTACATCCTTATTATTTATTTTGATAGGAGGATATTCACTATGAAAAAGATTTTAACTGTTTGTATATGCTTTATTCTATTATTTTGTGGTGGTGTTTTTGCAAGCGAGATTGAAACCTTTGAAAGAAATTCTTCCAATCGATATGGAATTCCAAAACGATTTGAGATGGGTCAAAAACAAATTGATGCTGCTTTAAAAACACCCTATGTAAATTCAGAAGAACTTGTATATGATTTTGCAGAATTGTTTACTTTAGAGGAAACAGAAAAATTAAAAGAAACAGCTCAGAGGATTTCTAAAAAAGAAAATTATAAAATAGTAATTGTAACAGTTCCTAATTTGGGTAGAAAATCACCCATGGCTTATGCAGATGATTTCTTTGACTATAATGATTTTGGTAAGGATGGAATTCTATTATTAATTTCTATTGGGTCTAGAGATGTTTATATTTCTACATCAGGAGAAGGGCAGTTGCTGTTTGATAGTGATAGAGTAAATAATACAATTGATCGTATTACGCCTTCACTTTCTAATGGATACTATGGAAATGGGGCTTCTAGATTTTTAGATTTGGTAGAGCAGGCTTTTGAAAAAGGAATCTCTGATAAAATGTCTCTTTGTACGATAGTAGATGATTTGGGGAATTATACTTGTAAGAAACCATTACCAATTACTTTTATTATCTTAGGCTCTGTTGTTGTCTCCTTTTTAACAATATTCTTTGTGACTAAAAAATATAAACGAATTAAAAAGGCAACAGATGCGCAAAACTATTTAAATAGGGAAGAAAAAGATTTATATGAAAATCAGGATACATTAATTAATACTAGAACTACTAGAACTTATATTTCTTCTAGTTCTAATGGAGGTGGAGGAGGAAGTTCTCATAGTGGCAGCTCTGGTGCATCTCATGGTGGAGGCGGAGGTAAATTTTAACAAACTTTTTCAAAAGACAAAATGTGATTATGATGGATATACTTGTAAAAATTGTGGAGCTAAAATTATTACTTCTTCTAATACTTCAGCCACTTCTTGTGTCTATTGTGGAAGTACTGCAATTATAATGGAAAGAATTACAAATGAATTTACACCATCTTCTATTATTCCTTTTAAAGTTTCAAAGGAAGATGCAATTGAGTTGTTTTTGACAGTAAAACGTTTTCATTTACTATCTCCTTTTGGATTTTTTCAAAAGAAAAATATTTCTGAGATTGAAGGAATTTATATTCCTTTCTGGTTGTCTGATTTTCGTATTCAAGGGAAAATCTCTGGTACTGGTAAAAAAATAACTTCCTGGTGGGATGGATATATCAAACATACTACTACAGATATTTATGGTTTTGATAAGGAGGGAAAATTTCTCTTCTTCGATATTCCAGTTGATGGGTCTAAGTATTTAGATGATGCTCTGATGAACTCTATTGAGCCGTTTGATTATAAAGAACTGGTTCCTTTTAATGAATCTTATTTATCAGGTTTTTTAGCAGAAAAATATGATTTAGCGAAGGGGGAAGCTTCTAAAAATGCAATTTTAAGAGCTACCAAAACAATTGTACGAGAACTGGAAACAAGTTTAAAATATAAAAAGGTAAATACTGTAAAAAAGGAAATAATTCCTTCCACTATTAACTTGGATTATGTACTTCTTCCTGTTTGGTTATTTCATATCAAGTATCATGGAAAAGTTTACTATTATGTGATTAATGGACAGACGAAGAAAATATCTGGAAATCCTCCTGTAGAAAAGCCAAAACTATTTTTATTATTTTTAATTTTAATGGGATTCTTTTTCTTTATTACAACTGCATTGTTTGGAGGAATCCATCTCAATTTAATTACTGGAATTGTTTTTATTATATCGCTTATCCTATCATTTTTAATTACGAGATTTGTTTTAAAAAGTTATCAGGGCATTCGTTTGGTTCAAGATGCCAATTCTTATTTAATTGGTTCTATTATTAGTAATAAAACAGGATCTGAAAGATTAAAAAAAAACACATACTCGTTCGATTGGTTTTTAAATATAAATTATGATATAAAAGAAGATTAAAACGGAAAAATAGTATTTACTGATTTGATGGATGATAATAGGTATTTATCAAGAAACTACTAAATAAGTAATTGAAAAAGATTATCTTCCTAAAGAAGATATTATTTTACTAAATATTAAGTAAAATAGTTTGTTGAATAGAGGAAAAGTTTATAATAATATTGTCTATTATAGAAATAAAGTGTCAATTTTAATTGGCATTTTTTTCTTGCTATAATGTTTTTAAAAATGACAATATTATTAGTGTAGTAGATTTTTTAAAAAGAAAAGAGGTGATACTTTTGAATTTAAAAAGAACACTACAAATTAGTTTTATTTTTCTTTTAACTTTGATTCCATCATTAGTATTTGCATATTCTCCTTATGTTATACCTGGAGGTGAGAATGTCGGTATAAGATTAAATACAAAGTATGTGACAATTGTTGGCTTTTATAAGGTTAATGATCGTTATATTGCAGAAGAGTCTGGTTTTCAAGTAGGAGATTCTATTTTAAAAATTGAAAATGAAGATGTTACTGATATTGATCAAATGATTTCTTTAATAGATCAGTATAAAGAAAAAAGTGAAATTTCAATTTCGTTTTTAAGAAATGGAAAAAGCTTATCTACTAGTTTAAAATTAGAAAAAGATGATTCAGGAATTTATAAAACAGGAATTTATGTAAAAGATCAGATTAATGGAATTGGAACACTTTCTTATATTGACCCAAATACTTTAAATTACGGAGCTTTGGGACATGAAATAGCTGATAAGAACTCTTATGAGAAAGTAGAATTGAAAAATGGTAAGATTTTTAAATCTGAAGTTACAGACATTAGACCTAGTAGAGATGGTACTCCAGGGGAAAAGCAAGCACATATCTCTACTGATGATATTTATGGAGATATTGTAAAAAATGAAGAAAGTGGAATTTTTGGAACCTTTACTGGTGAGATTTCCTCTAAAGACGCTATCGAAGTTTGCGAACCAGAAGATGTCAAACGTGGAAAGGCTAGTATT
Source organism: uncultured Caryophanales bacterium (assembly GCA_949948745.1). Taxonomy (GTDB): domain Bacteria; phylum Bacillota_I; class Bacilli_A; order RF39; family UBA660; genus Alloscybalousia. Next base: position 47,011 of record CATLHA010000003.1, on the reverse strand, counting down.
CGTACTGTTTTATCAGGAAACAACATTGAAGAGTTTGAAATTAATATATTAGAAATTGATGCATCTAGTCCTACTAAAAATATTTTATTTCAGATTACAGATAAAAGATTGTTAGAACAGACTGGTGGTATTGTTGCAGGAATGAGTGGTAGTCCTATTATTCAGGATAATAAATTAATAGGAGCTGTTACTCATGTGGTTGTGAATGATACTGACAAGGGATATGGTATATTTATTACTACGATGTTAAAAGAAGGAGAAGAGGAGGAAGATTAGTCTTCTTCTTTTTTTGAAAAAATTTTAGATTCTTTTCTCTTATACATAAATAGAAAATAAAACTTTTCTAAGTAATCAATTAGTGATATACTATATAATGTAAGATAAAGAATAGGAGATAAGTATATGAGAAAGAATAGTAATTCTGGTTTTACTTTAATAGAAATGTTAGCAGTTGTTGTAATTTTGGCTGTTTTAATATCAATTGCAATTCCGTCATATAATCGTTATATTTTAAATACAAAGTCTAGAGCTTATGAAACCGCAGAAGAAAGCATGATTAAGTCTATTAATACAATTATGGTGGAATGTGTCTCTGATCGTACTTCTACTTTTTGTAAAGATAAGAAGTTTCCTACGGAAGTAGATGGAGTTGTAAAAGTTCCTTTGAAGGTTTTAGTTGAAGAAGACTATATGGATCGGGTAAAAGATCCAAAACATTCTAATAAATATTGTGATGAAGAAGAATCCTATGCTTATGTGAAAAAAGAAAAGAATGATAAGATAAACGGTTATACGTATCATGCTTGTTTAAAATGCCAGGATTATGCTAGTTCAGAATGCGAATAAAAATGTTGGAAGTGTGTACTTCCTTTTATTTTAAAAAAAATTAGCACTCATATATTGACAATTGCTAATCATAATAATATAATGATATTAGCACTCGAGAAAAAATAGTGCTAGGAGGTGTTTATGCTTACAGGAAGGCAAAAGGAAATCTTAAAACTAATTGTTTTAAACTACATTCAACTTGCAAAACCAGTTGGATCAAACTTGCTTTGTAAGAAATTGAACTGTTCTAGTGCTACAGTTCGAAGTGAAATGGCTGCACTTGAGGAATTAAATCTTTTAGAAAAAACACATATCTCTTCAGGAAGAATACCTAGTGAAAAAGGTTATCGTTATTATGTTGACCATTTAATGAATCCAAAGGAAATTAATGGTGAAGATATGTTGAAACTTCAAATAATATTCCGTAATAACGAATTAGAACTTAGTGATTGTCTAAATCAAAGTTTGAAGCTTATTTCTGAACTTACTTCCTATACGTCTATTGTACTTGGAAAAGCAAGTCATGAGAATCATTTGAAAGAAATGAATGTTGTTCCATTAGATACGAATAATATGATTGCAATAGTGATTACTGATAAGGGTCATGTGGAACATCGAAAAGTTTCTTTTAAAAATGTTTCTTTGGATGAAATAAAGAAAACAGTAAATTTAATCAATGACTTAATTGCAGGTACTCCAATTGATGAAGTAAGTAGTAAACTAGAGTTTGAAGTAAAACCAATTATTGGAAGATATGTAAAAGAACATGAAATGGTTTATAATACATTTTATCAAGTGTTTAAGGATTTTTCGAACCAAAATATCAATGTTGTTGGTAGAAATAATATCTTAAAACAACCAGAATTTAATAATGTAGAAAAGATTAAAAATATCTTTGGTAAACTGGATGATACAGAACTATTAACTAATATTGATTCTGATAACAGTGATATTAAAATATACATTGGTAAAGAAAATAATCTGGATGAAGATGTTACTATTGTTCAAACCAAATATCGTACACCATCAGAAGAAGGTACAATTGGTATCGTTGGGCCAAAGAGAATGGATTATGAAAGAGTTGTGGCACTTCTTGAATTTATCAAGGAGAATATAGAAGATAAGGAAGATGATCATGAATAAGACAGAAAAAAAAGAAGAAGTAGTAAAAGAGGTAGCAGAAGATGCTCCTAATCTAGAAAATGAGACTGTCGATAAAGAAAAAGAGGAACTTACTTTATTAAAACAGAGTGTTTTAGAACTTCAAAATAAGTTAATGTATACACAAGCAGATGCTATTAACTATAGAAAAAGAAAAGATGAAGAAGTTGCGAATACCTTAAAATATGCAAATCAAGATTTGATTATGGATTTGCTTAATGTTATGGCTAACTTAGATCATGCTGCTAATGTGAAAGCAGAGACAGAAAAGGAAGAAAAAATTCAAAGTGGTATTCGCATGATTAATCAACAATTCCATGACATATTAAAAAAATATGGAGTTGTTGAAATTGAAGCTTTAGGATATCCTTTTGATGGGAACTATATGGAAGCAATGCTTGTTGGAAATGATCCTGAAAAACCAGATGATATGGTTCTAGAAGTTCTGATGAAAGGATATAAATACAAAGAGAGGGTTATTAAACCTGCTGTAGTTAAAGTAAATAAAGTGGATACTCCACAAGAAAATAATGAAAAATAAAAGTGATTGAAAGGAAATGATAAATTATGAGTAAAATTATAGGTATAGATTTAGGTACAACAAATAGTTGTGTTGCTGTATTGGAAGGTGGTGCTTCTACTGTAATTCCAAATCCAGAAGGAGGAAGAACAACACCATCTGTAGTTTCATATAAGAAAGGAGAACGTATTGTTGGTGATGCTGCAAAACGTCAAGCATTGACTAATCCAAATACAGTCTCTTCTATTAAAAGGTTAATGGGAACTAGCAAGAAAGTAGAAATTGAAGGAAAAAAATATACACCAGAAGAAGTATCTGCGATGATTTTATCTTATATGAAAGATTATGCAGAAAAATATTTAGGAGAAAAAGTAACAAAGGCTGTTATTACAGTTCCAGCTTACTTTAATGATGCACAACGTCAAGCTACTAAAAATGCTGGTAAAATTGCTGGGTTAGAAGTTGAAAGAATTATTAACGAACCAACTGCTGCTGCTTTAGCTTTTGGTCTTGATAAGCAAGAAACCAACCAAACTGTTTTGGTTTATGACTTAGGTGGAGGTACATTCGATGTTTCTATCCTAGAACTTGGAGATGGTATCTTTGAAGTTAAATCTACTGCTGGTAATAATAAGCTTGGTGGAGATGACTTTGATAACGTTTTAATGAATTATTTAGTAGATGAATTCAAGAAAGAAAACGATATCGATTTATCTAAAGATAAACTTGCTATGCAACGTTTAAAAGAAATTGCAGAAAAAGCAAAGAAAGACTTAAGTGGAATGACTTCTACTCAAGTATCTGCACCATTTATCGCACAAGGAGAAGATGGACCTCTTCATATCGATATGTCAATTACTCGTGCTAAGTTCGAAGATTTAATTCGTGATTTAGTAGAAAGTACATTAGAGCCAGTTAGAAAGGCTTTAAAGGATGCTAAATTAAAAGCTAAAGATATTGATAAAGTAATCTTAGTTGGTGGTTCTACTCGTATCCCTATGGTACAAGAATTAGTAGAAAAAGAACTTGGACAAAAACCATCTCATGAAGTTAACCCAGATGAAGCTGTTGCTATGGGTGCTGCTATTCAAGGTGGAGTATTAACTGGAGAAGTTAACGATATCGTTTTACTTGATGTAACACCACTTTCACTTGGTATTGAAACTTTAGGTGGAGTTATGACCGTATTAATTGAAAGAAATACAACCATTCCAACCTCTAAATCTCAAGTGTTCTCTACAGCTGCTGATAATCAACCTGCTGTTGATATCCATGTACTTCAAGGTGAACGTAGTATGGCTAGTGATAATAAAACTTTAGGACATTTCCAATTAACTGGAATTCCTGCTGCTCCTCGTGGAGTACCTCAAATCGAAGTTAAATTTGATATCGATGCAAATGGTATCGTTAATGTAACTGCAAAAGATTTAGGTACAAATAAAGAACAATCTATTACTATTACTTCAAATACAAATTTAAGTGATGAAGAAATTGAAAGAATGACAAAAGAAGCAGAAGCTCATAAAGAAGAAGATCAAAAGAGAAAAGAAGAAGCTGATACAAGAAATGAAGCTGAACAAATGATTTTCCAAACTGAGAAAGCTTTAAAAGATTTAGGAGATAAAGTAGAAAAATCTGAAAAAGAAGAAGCTGAAGAATTAATTAAAGATTTAAAAGAAGCATTAGAAAAAGATGATATCGAAGATATTAAAAAGAAGAAAGAAGCATTAACAGAAAAAGCTATGGCTTTAGCTACTAAGGTATATCAACAAGTTCAAAAAGAACAAGCAGAATCTTCAAATGATACAGATGATGATAATAACAATGATAGTGATGTAAAAGAAGCAGATTACGAAGAAAAATAAAATATAAGATAAGTAACTAAGTTCTAGAAAGCCTAGAACTTAGTTGTTTGTTATAAAGGAGAACTATGAAAAAAGAAATATTACGTAGTGAGCAGAAAAAAGAATTTACCTGGGACCTAGAAAAAATTTACTCAACTATGGTGGATTATAATCAAGATTATGAACGAGTAAAAGAATTAACAAAAGAATTAAATTCTTTTCAGGGACATTTATTGGATTCCTCTGATAAACTTCTTGAATTTTTAGAAAAAAGTGAAGTTACAGAAAGACTTATTTGTAAATTAGGAACTTATGCTGTCAGACGATTTGATGAGGATATTTCTAACACAGAGAGTCAAACACTATATGGGAAGTTTGAACAACTACAAGCAGATTACTTGGAGAAAACTTCATTTTTTGTACCAGAGATGTTAAAAGTGGAATTTGATACTATTTTAAAGATGATTAAGGAAAATGAAAAACTTAAGCCTTATGAGCTATTATTGAAAAGAATTTTTAGGGATAAACCTTATACATTGAGTGAACGAGAGGAAAAAATTCTTTCTTCTTTACAAGTTGCTTTAGGGACAGGATCTAAAGTGGCTAAAACAATTCGTAATTCTGAACTTCAATTTGGAACTATCTTAGATGAAAATGATCAAGAAGTTATGCTAACAAATGAAAATTACTTAGTATATAACAAAAGTAATAATCGAAGAGTTCGAAAAGATGCATTTATGATGATGTATCATTCTTATGAGAAATATAAAGAGACATTAACGGAGACTTTTCAAGGATATATTGCTTCTAGAAGTACTATCAATCGTTTACGTGGTTTTAAAAACAGTAAGGAAGCTAGTTTGTTTCAAAATAGAGTTCCAGTTCAAGTATATAATAATTTAATTGATACTGTTCATAAGAAAATGGATATCATGTATAAATATATTAAGTTAAAGAAAGATGTACTTCATCTTGAGGATTTTTCTTTATATGATACTTATCTTAACTTAGAGCCTGGTGTAGATAAAAAATATACTTATGAGGAAGCAAAAGAAATTGTATTAGATGTAGTTCAAGTGTTTGGCGATGATTATGTATCTAATATTAAGAGAGCCTTTAGTGAAAGATGGATTGATGTATATCCTAACAAAGGAAAACGTGGTGGAGCTTATTCTGCAGGTAGTTATGATACACTTCCTTATGTATTATTAAATTTCCAAGGAAATTATCATGATGTATCTACTTTGGCTCATGAACTTGGACATTCTATGCATACATACTATTCAACTAAAAATAATTCTTATAACTATAGTGATTATAAAATTTTTGTTGCGGAAGTTGCATCTACAGTTAATGAAATGTTACTTAATTATTACATGTTGGAACACTCTAAAGATGTTAGAGAAAAACGTGCTATATTATCAGAAATGATGGAATTATTTAAATCGACAATTTATCGTCAAACGATGTTTAGCGAATTTGAAGATTATGCTTTTTCTACTTATGAGAATACAGGTGTTTTAACGAATGAGATGCTTTGTAATAGATATTATGAATTAAATAAACAATATTTTGGAAATGAGATTATTGTTAATGATGAAATTCGCTATGAATGGGAAAGAGTTCCACATTTTTACTATAATTTTTATTTATATCAATATGCAACTGGATTATCTGCTGCATGTTATATTGTAAATAGAATTAGGAATAAAGAAGAAAATGCGGTAGAAGATTATTTGAATTTCTTAAAAACTGGTGATTCTCTAGATCCAGTAGAAGAACTTCAAGTAGCTGGCGTTAATATGTTAGATGCTAGTGTTATTGATAAAGCACTAGATATGTTTGAAGAACTTATTGATGAGTATAGAAATTTATTATAGAAATTGGAAGGTGGTAAAATGGAAAAACGTGATTATTATGAAGTCTTGGGTGTAGAAAAAAGTGCATCTCAAGATGAAATTAAATCTGCTTTTCGTAAATTGGCAAAGAAATATCATCCTGATGTAAGTAAAGAAGAAGATGCTGAATCAAAATTTAAAGAAGTACAAGAAGCTTATGCTGTTCTTTCTGATGAAGAGAAAAGGAGACAATATGATCAATTTGGTCATGCAGCTTTCCAAGGTGGTGGAGCAGGTGGTGCTTCAGGGTTTGGCGGATTCGATTTTTCTGGATTTGATTATGGAGATATTTTCGATAACATTTTCGGTGGAATGGGTGGCTTTGGAGGGGGTTCCAGAGCAAACCGTCCAACTAAGGGAAATGATTCTCTAATTCGAATGAAATTATCATTTGAGGAAGCAGTTTATGGAACCAAGAGAGATATTAGTATTGATATTATTGATAAATGTGAAGAGTGTCATGGAAAAGGTGGGTTCGATGAGTCTACCTGTGATAAATGTCATGGAAGTGGTACCATTACTAGTGAACAAAGAACTATTTTTGGGAGTTTTCTTTCAAAGTCTACTTGTACAAATTGCAATGGTACTGGTAAAACTTATAAAAATAAGTGCAAACATTGTAATGGTAGTGGGCGTATAAAGACAAAGAAGACACTAGAAGTAAAGGTTCCTGCTGGAGTTGATAATGGAAATCGTCTTCGTCTATCAGGAAAGGGTTCTGCTGGAACAAATGGTGGGCCTAATGGAGATTTATATATTGAATTTACAGTGAGTGATCATAAATTTTATGTACGTGATGGAGATGATATTTACTTAGAAACTCCGATTACTATTGCTGAAGCAATTCTCGGTACTAAAAAAGAGATTCCTACACTGTTTGGTAATGTTGTTTTAACGATTCCAGAGGGTAGTGAGTCTGGAGATAAGCATCGTATTAAAGGAAAAGGTATTCAAAATGATTCCACTCATCGTAAGGGAGATATGTATATTGTCTTAAAGGTTGTTACTCCAAAGAAAATTTCTAAAGAGCAGAAAAAGTTGATTGAAGCTTTACGTGATACTGGTTTAATCGATAGTGAAATTAAAAGTTTTAATCAGTTTGTAACTGATAATGATAAATAGGATTTTGATAGAGATATTTTCTTATCAATAATTTAGTTTTGTATCAAAATTAAAGAGAGCTAATTAGCTCTCTTTTGCTTATCCAAAATCCATTTATTATTATTTTAATTATTTTTTGAATTTATTTTAATTTTTTTTCTTCTATATATTCATAGGCACTTTGTAGTATTAAATTTTCATCATAGATTGTATGTATGATGAATTTTTGATTATTTTTAACATACTCATAAATTTTTTGGTCTATTTCTGGCGTTGGAAGAGTAGTGACATTTTCTTTTTTTATCCATTCAAAATATCCTTCTCTACATTCTATTGGATTTTGTTTTTTGATTTTAGAAGTGAATATATAAAGAACCCAATTATATTTAGGAAGTGGGGATGTTTCTGTTACAACACCCATTAATTTTGCGTTTGTTATCAAAATTCCAGTTTCTTCCTTCACCTCCCTAATAACAGCATCTTCTGGGGTTTCTAGGGCTTCTACTTTTCCTCCAATTGGTATATATTGATTAACACAATCTTCTTTTTGATTTTTCTCTTTTCCACGACGGATTAATAAATATTCTTTTTCAGTTTCTAAAATACAAAGTGAAACAGCTCTCTTTTTTCCATCAGTCATTTTTTATTTTCCTCCTTTATTCTGAATGATTATTCTTCTTGATTTGATCTAATTTTTCTTTAATTTGTTTTAGCATTCTTTCATTTGGAGATGTATCTTTTGGGATATAATATGTTCTATTTATTAAATTATTTGGTAGGTATTGTTGTACAACAAAATTATTTGGATAATCATGTGGATATTTATAGGTAGTAGAATGTATTTTTATTGTTTCTGGGATATCATCACATCTACCAGTTTGTACGTCTTCTAATGCTTTATCAAGTGCTAAATGAGCAGTGTTAGATTTTGGAGATAGTGTCATTTCCACAATAATTTCTCCAAGTGGAATTCTTGCTTCTGGAAGTCCAACTAATTCACTTGCATGAATAGCAGCCATGACTCTAGGACCAATATCAGGATTAGCAACACCAATATCTTCATATGCGATTACACTCATTCTTCGATAAATACTATCTAAATCTCCAATTTCAATAAGTCTAGCTAAATAGTGTAGGGCTGCATCTACATCACTACCACGAATGGACTTTTGAAAGGCACTTAGTAAGTCATAGTGTCCTGAACCATCTTTATCTGATATGATAACTGGTTTACTATTAATGCTTTTAAGTAATTCTAATGTTATATTTTTATCATTAGAGGAGTAGAATGCCATTTCTAGAAAATTATAAGCAAAACGAAGATCACTTCCAGCTAAAGAGGCTATATATTTTAAAGCTTCCTCCTTAATTTTAATTCCTTTTAAATCTTCATGTTTTGTTGCTTGCTTTAATCCTTCTATAATGTCTTCTGTTTCTAAATCCTTTAATTCAAATATTTGACATCTACTTCTAATTGCTGGATTAATCTTATGGTATGGATTACTGGTAGTCATTCCAATTAAAGTAATTAATCCACTTTCTAATTGGGGTAGTAGTAAATCTTGTTTATCTTTATTTAATCGATGAATTTCATCCATGATTAGGACAATTCCATCATATAACTTTGCTTCTTCTACTACTGTATCAAAATCTTTTTTATTATTCATAGTAGCATTTAAAAAACGATATCTAATACCTAAATCTTTTACTATAGCGGTTGCGATTGTTGTTTTACCAATCCCAGGTTTTCCATATAGAATCATAGAAAATATTCGTTTATTATTTACTAAATTTCTTAATATCTTTCCTTCTCCTAATAAGTGCTTTTGTCCAATTACTTCATCAATTGTAGTTGGTGTTAATTTTAAAGCTAAGGGTTTATTCATTGTTATCACCACATCTATATTTTATCAAATATCTTTCTTTTTTGAAAGAAATAAAGAGATATGTTATAATTGTCTATAGACTTGGTGATACTATGAAAGAAAAAGAATTGATAATATTAAATCCATTATGTGATCAAATGAGAGAATATTTAAATTATGTAATATTAGAACAAAATTTAACTAATAATACGAAAGAATCCTATTCTAATGAATTAAAGAAATATGGATTGTTTTTGAGTAAGCAAAAAGTAAATGATATTATGGTTATTAAATATGATCACATTGTTCGTTATTTAAAGAAATTAAGTGATGACGGATTAAAACCTCAATCTATTTCTCACTCTATTACAGTTATTCGAAATTTTCATAAATATTTTATGAAAATTGGGTATTTAAGAAAAGATGTTTCCAAAAATATTGATCAACCAAAACTTATGAAAAAACTTCCTAATACTTTATCTGTTGATGAGGTGGATTTACTTCTAGATGTTGAGACTGTTACTCCATTTGACTATAGGAATAAAGCTATGTTAGAATTGATATATGGGACAGGATTAAGAATTAGTGAATTGCTTAGTTTAACGTTAAATGATGTCGATTTGATTAATTGTACTGTTCGATGTATGGGTAAAGGTAGAAAAGAAAGAATTGTGCCTATTAATGATTATATTATTGAATCATTATCTAATTATTTAACTATAAGAAGTCAATTAGAAAAGAAACAGAAGTATCATGAATTGTTTTTAAATAATCATGGAAAGCCTATTACTAGACAAGGATTTTTTAAAATACTTAAAAAATTGCTTTTGGAAAAGGGACTTAATACAGATGTTTCTCCACATACATTACGTCATAGTTTTGCGACTCATTTGCTTGAAAATGGGGCGGACTTAAGAGTAATTCAAGAGATGCTTGGACATAGTGATATTTCTACAACACGTATCTATACTCATATTTCTAATAAAAAAGTTAGAAGTGATTATGAAGAATTTCATCCTAGAAAGGACGATGAATTATAATATGAAATTTAAGAGAATATTTTTAGTTGTTTTAGATTCCTTAGGAGTAGGGGAAGCAATTGATGCTGAAAATTATGGGGATGTTGGAAGCAATACTTTAGGACATATTAAAGAAAACTATGATTTGTTTATCCCAAACTTAGAAAAACTTGGTTTTTTAGATACTCTTAGTATGGCGGAAAACGAGAATGTGGAGGCATATTATACCATTGCTAGGCCTACTAATCCTGGAAAAGATACTTTAACAGGTCATTATGAATTGTTAGGAGTTCGTAACCTAGTTCCTTTTAAATCTTTTGTAGAAACTGGATTTCCAAATGAATTGGTAGAAAAAATTGAGCTACTTACAAAAAGACGTGTTATTGGAAATAAAAATGCTCAAGGGCTTGATATTATTAATGAGCTTGGTGAGAGACATATGCAATATGGATTTTTGATTCTTTATACTTCAAATGGTTCTAATTTGTATATTGCTGCACATGAAGATGTGATTCCAGTTGCTAAATTATATGAATATGCAGAAAAAATCAGAGAAATTACAATGACAGAGGAATTAAAGGTTGGTCGTGTAATTGCTCGTGTATTTACTGGAAAACCAGGTAATTTTAAATTTACGAATGAACGTTACGAACTTGCGATTAAACCTCCTACAAAGAGTGTGTTTAACTTATTGCAGGAAAATGATTATGCCACGATTTCTATTGGAAAGATTGCAGATATTTTTGAAGATGATGGAATTTCTAAAAAAATGAAAGCCAAAAATAGTATGGAGGCTTTAAATAAGTTGAGCGATACAATGGGAAAAAATTTTACAGGACTTTGTGTTTGTAATTTAAATGATTTTGATCAGGAATACGGACACAAACGTGATTTAGAGGGATATGCTAGAGCTATTGAAGAATTTGATGTACAAGTTCCTATGTTAATCAATAAATTAGAAACTGAGGATTTATTAATACTTACTGCCGATCATGGTTGTGATCCTACGTTTCCAGGAAACGGACATACTAGGGAAAATGTTCCAGTTATTGTCTTCGGTAGAAATTTAAAAGAACCAAAGAGACTTGATATTTTAGAGTCTATGGGTGATATCGGAGCAACAATCGCTGAAAATTTTGGAGCTACTCAATTATTAATTGGAAAAAGTTTCTTGGAGAAGTTAAAATAGATGATTAAAATAATCTTTGTTTGTTTGGGAAATATTTGTAGAAGTCCTATGGCTGAAGCTATTATGAAGGAATTAGTTTTTGAAAGTGAAATCAAGGAAGAATTTTTTATTGATTCAAAAGCTACAAGTACTGAAGAACTTGGTAATCCTATTTATCCACTTGCCAAAAAGAAATTAGAAGAGAAGGGAATTCTTTATTTTTCACACGATGCACAAGTTTTTAGAAAAGAAGATTATGATTTTTATGATTATATTATTGTAATGGAAGATAGTAATATTAGAAATTTATTATATATTGTTGGAAATGATGATTCGAAAAAGATTAGAAAATTGATTCCAAACTATGATATTGATGATCCCTGGTATACAAGGAATTTTGAAAAGGCATATAACGATATATATAATGGATGTCAAAAATTATTGAAAGAGCTCATGAAACAAAAAAAGACAAAAAGAGAAGGGGAGTAATTCTTTATTTCCCCTTCTTTTCTTATTCACAACATTTAAAACTTTTGCAAATTGTTTCTTTTTTGTCTGTAGCATCATTTGAACCACAAGTACAACTTACTTCAATTTCTTTTAATGTGCAACAATGATCACAACAATCTTGATATTTACAAGACTCTACATGACATTTTATTTTTTGATCATTTTTCTTACCCATACTTATACCTCCTATTTATTAGTCTTTCCTTGATTATCTTTCTTATACTAGATAAAAATAATCACTTCCCCTATCCTTTAATTTTTTTATTTAAGGGAGTAGGGAGTAACATTTATGAATTAATGAATTGAGAGGAATCGAGAGTTTATAAAGGTGGGTAATTGTGCACTCGAATTAAATTTTAATATTTGAATCTTCCTTGAATGGATAATTATCCATCTAATGTTATTCTCGATTCCAATTATGAAAGATGCCGCTAAATTCTATTTGTCATTGACTAATATAATTGTTCATATAACATAAACTCGATTCCAATTTGAAAATGGGTTTTAAATATGAAAAATGATATAAGTCTAAAATTAGATTTTAATTTTAAATATCAAAATTATTATATTAATTATTAGCTATATATAATATGATTCATTATCAAAAAAGTATTTATAAGATTTTAAAATAGTTGATATATTATTTCGTTATAAAGCTTTAAATCGCAATGAAATGACTATAAAAAAGTAATAAGAAAGTAGTTAGAAAGATATTTATATATAAAGAAGTTAACATAATATATATTATGCGAAATAAAAAATAGCGATAAAACATCACTAATTTATCTTTTTCCATTAAGCTTATTTCTTCTAAAACTGTTTTTGTAATTGGCATAATAATACTGTTATATTTGTTCACATGATACAATTCTTTTTCTTTGATTTTATTAGATGCAATGATTATTCCATAGGAACGATAGCATCTAAAATTATCATACATAAGCTCTATATAGTAATACATTAACGTTTTCCTCCTTTTATTATTTAAAGTTATAGATAGTAGGGAGAAGAAGAACTTCCCCCCACTCTATTCTTATCTATATAACTTCAAGTTCGCTCTTTTTTGCTTGTTTGATATTTATATCTTTTTCAATGACATTATCATATTCTCTAATTTCAGTAATAAAAGTAGATATTTTATGCTTTGGAGCCAATATAAATAATTTATTTTTTGTTCTTGTAATTGCTACATAGAACAATCTTCTCTCTTCAGCGTATGCAATATTTTCTTCAAAATCACTGCTTAAAATGCTTATAATTTCATCATCTTTTATTTTGCTTGGAAATCCATAAGTTCCATCTAGAGCATTGATTAAAATTACTTGATCAAAGCCTAAACCTTTGGCTGAATGTACTGTTAGAAATTTTATATTCATATCTCTATGTGGTGTATATTTAATTTCATTATTAGATTTGATTCCTTCTTTGAACTTAGAATTTTTTAGTATTCTTTCTATATCATTATTATATCTTCCTAATAATAAGATAGATTGTTTAGAGTTTTCTTTGTAAAGTTGTTCTAACAATGCTTCTAAAGTTTCTGATATAGATAATTTTTCTTTATGATTATAATATATAATCTCAATTGGATTTTTTAAATGTTTTGGAGATTGCAAATGTTTTTCAAATTGGTTTGAATTTTTTAATACAAATTCTCCTGCTACATCGATTAGTTCTTGACTATTTCTATATGTATTAGTAATCTTTATGATTTCGCCATATCCCATTAATTCACAAAAGTCTGTAAATAATTTAATATCTGCTCCACTAAATCCAAAGATAGCTTGCCAATCATCCCCTACTCCAATAATTTTAGCATCAAATACATCAGATATTTTTTGAAGTAAATTAAATCTTTGATAAGAAATATCTTGATATTCGTCTACAATTACATATTTATAATTTAATTCACTGTTTTTTATTGGAGTTTCACTCATATATCGATAAGCATAATTAATCATATCTTCAAAATCTACTAGGTATTGATTATGTATATAATTATTGTAATAATGGTATATTTCTCTTATTATACCTAATTGCTGTTTTACTATGGTATGTTCTGTATTCTTTTCTAATGTTATAAAATCTTCGTCTGTGTAACTATTACTTTTAAATTTACTTATAAATTGAATGATTAATTCGATAAATTTATAGATTTGAGAGTCTTTGTTAGTTTCCATTAACTTTAAGAAAATTTCTTTATTGCTTCTTTGATTACAAAAAATATTTCTTTTTTCTAATTCTTCTTTTAATGTCTTTAAATAGTTTGTCGTTGATAAATCATCATCAGGATATAGTTCTATTAAATCTGTACCATATCTTTGATGTAATTCTTTCTTTTTTCTTTCAAGATTGTTATACGCTAATATTTCTTCTTTAGAGTAATGACCATATTGAAAGTATTTGGATAATCCATAAAATTCTATATATACTTTTCCATTTGGAGTATACACTGTAAAGTCTGGATTATAATTAATTCTATTTTCTGATTCTGTATATTTTTGTTCATATTTATACTGAATATTATTCGTATATAAAAAGTTAGCAATTGTTGTTTCATGTTTTGATCTTAAAAATTCATTTTGAATAGATCTATTGATAGATAGACGTTTATTTACTTCAAAATCATTATATTCATTTAAACGGTCTTTTTCTTCTATATATTTCTTTTTAGTATAATAACTCCAATACTCGTCAAACGTTCCAAATTTTAGACATTCTGGGTCTAAAAATAGGTATTTGCTAAAGATATCCATTACAAATGATAATTTAGCTCTACTTGGAAAGATTCTTTGTTTAAAATATTCGCTTATTATCTTTCTTTTTCCTGATTCCTCTATAGCTCTTACTGAATAATTTAGCCTATCATTTAATATTTCTAATCCCAATTTATGGAATGTTTTAACCTTAATGTTTAATTTAAAATCATTATTAATACGATTATCTAATTCTTCTACAGCTTTTTTTGTAAAGGAAAGAATTGCAATTTCAGATGGTGCAATATGACATTTTTCTATCAGGTATTTTACTTTGGCAGTCATTGTAGTTGTTTTACCACTTCCTGCTCCTGCAATTACTAGAGAGTAATCTTCGTCAATTAAAATTGCCTTTCTCTGCTCTTCATCGAGTACAATTTCTGGGTCAATATCTTTAAATATAGTATCAAAGTAATCTTTATATTCTACTAACTTTTGGTTAATAAATTTTTCATTGTGTTTGGATATATAGTTATCTATTTCATTAGAAAGCTTTATTAGTGATTCTTTTTTAGAATTGTCATAGTCAAATTGATGAATGTTATCAAATATCTCTTTATATTGATCAATAATCTTCTGATAATCTTTTTTACTGATATATCTATCACTTTCAAATAATGATTTAATATCTTTCACACATTCTGTGTAAAGTAATTCTATATCATTTAATGTATTATTCATTACAACACACCCTATTCTATTCTTACTTTAAGTTTATCACAAAAATAAAGAATGATAAACTTTTTTTTGTTATCATTCCTAGCTGACATAGATTTAAAACTTTAATTCAGGTACTTTTGTTGTTACTTTTATTTTAATACCATTTAAGATGACATAAATCTAAAACAAAGCACATAATATGTATATCCACTTTGCAGTTTTAATACCATTTAAATTGTTAATTTATAAACTTCTTCAAAATGTTTTAATACAATTATGACATAGATCTAAAACTTTTGATAATCTTCTAAAAAAATACCAGTAGTTTTAATACCATTTAAGATGACATAGATCTAAAACATTGAAAGTCAATCTGATATCATAGAGTATGTTTTAATACCATTTAAGATGACATAGATCTAAAACGTTAAAGCAATAGAGTTTTCATTTATATCTGTTTTAATACCATTTAAGATGACATAGATCTAAAACACTATTATGGAAGGATTAGCAACCGCACTTGTTTTAATACCATTTAAGATGACATAGATCTAAAACAGATATGTTTAAAACTAATTATTTATTTTTGTTTTAATACCATTTAAGATGACATAGATCTAAAACTCAACAAGTTATATAATTCCTCTATTATCTGTTTTAATACCATTTAAGATGACATAGATCTAAAACTTATCATATGAAATTTCACCTTTAAATGCTGTTTTAATACCATTTAAGATGACATAGATCTAAAACTTAGAAACATAATCAACATTTAAATAATTAGTTTTAATACCATTTAAGATGACATAGATCTAAAACATATGTTTTATCAATTTCTGCAGGATCTTTGTTTTAATACCATTTAAGATGACATAGATCTAAAACTGCCTATATGTTTAGAAACTAGTGTATTAAGTTTTAATACCATTTAAGATGACATAGATCTAAAACGAAGAGTCAGATTTGATGAATTCATTAAATGTTTTAATACCATTTAAGATGACATAGATCTAAAACTAATTTAGAAATGTGAGGATCATTGTCGTGTTTTAATACCATTTAAGATGACATAGATCTAAAACCTCAAATTGATTTAAATCTATTCATAGTTCTAGAGAAAACTATGCATCTTAAATAGAAAATCATTTGTCATCACTTATATTCTAACATAAATTCATCCAAATTGTTATCTATAATTAATTTTCTTTCATATTCAAGGGTTGTTCCATAACTTTGTGAATCAATTAAAACTATATTTATTTGATTATATATTGCGTATTTATATAACTCTTTTAGTTCATCTATGTGTAAATATTGCTTTAAATTAACAAAATATAATAATTTGTGGAGTTTTAATTCCCTTTCTAAGTCAATTATTGTCAAAAGATTCTCTAATAAACTATTTTTTGTTTTAATTTCTATTTTCAGTATTTTACTAATAGAATCTATATTTATATCAGAATTTATTGATAAAGGTAAATCAATGTTATTAAGCATTTTTTTATAAATTGACTGTAATCTCTTAAAAATTTTTATTATTTCATCTCTTTGCTCTTCTGTAACTTCATTAGAAATACGCTTTGTTAATTCACTTATATATTTCTTAGAATCAAACTGGAGGTTAAAAAAGTTTAAAAGTATTTCAATTTTCCCAGTCATCATTATTTCCTTTGATGAATTGTCAAAAAACTTAATAGTATCTACTACTTCTCCATTCATAAATGAATATAATTCACTAATCACATTATAAAAGTATGATTTGTTTTCAATCTCTACTACTGTAACACTCCCCTGCTCTATTAAAATTTCATTATCAATATATCTAATACTCATTTTCATAAGACTATTAATCTATCCTCACTATCTATAATTTTACTATCCTTTTGTCCAATAACATATTCAATCTGCGAATATTGTTTTTCGGTAATGGTCAACACTTGAATTAATCCTTTTTTTGGTGCTTTTTTTCTAATTCGATCAATCAATAAATTAGATTGTTGTGAATTAAGTATCATTTTAGAGTATACAGATTCTTGCATCATAATAAAACCTTCATTTAACAGAAATTTTCTAAATAATATATAATTTCTTTTATCTTTAGCATAAATATTTGGTAAATCAAAAAATACCATTGTTCTCATGACTCTATCCCTCATAATAAATAAATCCTTTATAATTTTCAACATTGCCTACAGAATCCAACACATTTTTAACATACATCTTAATAATATCTTTTAGAATATATGATTTATTTTGATATTTAAAAGTATCATTAAGAATATTTACAATATCTAATTTATATTCTGTGTTTAGTTCTCGTTTTTGATTATAATAAACAAAATTATCTATGACTACTCGAAATGGCTCCATTAAATCACAAGTAAGATTAAACTCATTAAATTCGTTCTTGTGATGAATTCCTAGCTGCGTTAAAAAACCATTTGCAACTACTTCCTTATTAATTGTAGATAAAAGGATTGCATATCCATAATTTAAAGCAGCATTGATTGAATCGTCATTATTTCTAACAAAGTTTTTTCCAAATAACGTATTAAAGTAGACCTTAGCAGCATGTCCTTCCCTATTGCTTTTATCACCAATTAGAACTTCATCAATATAACTTAATAACAAGTCATAATTTTCTGATGATATTTTATTGATTAATAAAGCTTGATTCATAATCTTATTCTTTACAATTTCTTTCCATATTTCATCTTTTTCTTTTTGCTTCCATTGTATCTGTATTTTTATTTTTTTACTTGAGTTATGTCTAGAATAATACGAAGATAATTCACCAAATGGATTATGCTTTTCATCACAGAACATAATATTAATTTTATTATCTGATAATTCTTTTAATAAATAGGCAGAAATAGATACTGAAATAGAATCTACTATAATTGTATCTATTTCTGATAAATGAATATATTTTTCTTCTCCTTCTTGCTTGACTACTAAAAAACGATTCTTATAGCTTAATTTAGATTGCTTTGTAACTACAACTGTCCTAAAACTCATTTTCTTTTTCCTTCTATAACAATTGTTTTTTCTCTTATACCAGTAATTGAATTATATATTAACGTACCTTCTCCTATATTTGATTTATGTACTCTACCTTCTCTATCAGTAAGTCCAAATTCTTTTAAATTAGCATTCATACTGCTTGCTGATAACATTTTTAATAATTCTTTAATAAGTATTTTTTTCTTTTCCATATCTAGATTTTCAATATCTATCTTTTCTAGTTTCTTGAAAGTATTATTATATAAAGGAAATAATTCATGTAATGATAGTAAGTATTTAATAAATTCAAGCATTTGTTTATTTACTTCTTGTTCAGTTAAAACTTCTTGGTTATCAATAACAGGGATTTTCTTATCATTTAATGCAAAATTTAACATGTATTTCCATTTTTTCATAGATTTTTTTGATATCTTTAACTGATAAGCATTCCAAAATTCAATACTACCTGTTAAATAAGCTAGATGTCCATGATAATTAATTTTAGTATAAAATGGAATCCTATCACATATTATTTCATAATCATCAATGCTTACTTTTAATTTTTCTTCAATATATTTTGCTTTATCAATTTTATTGTCATACATAATTGGAATACCAAACATATAGTTTTTTTCTTTAACTTTTACCAATACTAAATAAGAATATTCTATATTTGTATAGAAACCATATTTTTCTACTGGTAACGTTTTAGATATTTTAATTCCTGACTTAATCTTTGCGTCATTATGAGAATATATTGTTTCCTTATATAATTGTCCTGTTTTTATTTCTGGTTTTCTACTAATCAAAATATCATTTCGATATAAAGTGTCTTCTACTCTTCTATTAAACTCTTCTGCATCAAATAGTACTTCTCCAGTTTTTTCATCAAAGTGAATAGAAACAACTTCTTTCATAACATCATTCATAGAACTATCTAAGCTATTAATTACATATCCATATTTCAGCTTTTTATAATCTTTTTGTTCAATTAAGCTTTTATTTAATTCTTTTAGCATCTCAAAATTAACTTTACATTTTAAATACTTTTCTTTATATTCACCTAAAACTGCCGCCAAATAAGCATCATGTGCATGATGATAATCATTTATATCTCTAAATTTAAATAACTCGAATTTCTCTCGATAATTATGTGACAAATCAGCATGTAAATAGACAACTTGTGTATTTTTGTAATAGCTATTTAGAATATTTGCTACATGTTTGGTTATTTGTCTAGTTTCTACCAATTGACGATTGATAAAGTTTTCTATTTCTTCTTCTTTATACTCAGAACGAATTAGATTATGAAACTTTTTAGATGAAATTAACCCAATTTTCCTTAAATGTTCCCACCATGCTCTATTGAATTGGCTTCTGAATTCCCTGGGAAGAATATAGTTAGCGGCCTTTGTTTGATTTTCTTCTCTATATACTAAAGCTTTATTATCAATTGAGTCATCTTTAATTAAAGTTCTTGGAATAATATGATCAATTTCGTAAGTAGCTAAATCTTCAATATTCAGTGGTTTTCCAGAATATAAACTTTTTCCTTCTTGTATAAAATAAAGAAATAATTTTTGACTATCAATTTTCTCAAATTTTCCTAGTTGTTGCATTAGTTGATTGTAATCCTCAATTTCTTCTTTGGCTTTTTCATATAGTTTTATTAAATATTTTTTACGGTCATCTTTTCTTTTCTTTTGATCATCACCTCGAGCCATTTCTACCATAATTGCCTCTGGCTCTTTTTTCATATATTTTACGATTTCATCGACTACCCTTAGGGCTTGATAGATACCTCTCTTTGTTGAGGGAGAAGTTGCTAGGCATTCGACTACACTATAATTTAATTTTTGAGTTACATCTATTTTATTATTTTCCTTAATCATCTTTTGAAAATTATAGGTATCATCATTGATAATCTGCATGAAATTATTTTCTGTCTCTTCCATTAAATCTATAATTGATTTTGTAACTCCACTTTCCTTATCAACATAGTATTTAGTTGTTAATAATTTCTTACATAAACTTCCCCAACCACTATATTTTTTAGAAATAATTTTTTTAATTTGGGAATCATTAAGTAATGGGTAGTCCCTTTCTACTTTTGTTTTTAAAATATCTTTATCTTCAAATATTGTAATCCATTCAATAATTTGTTCTGCCTCTTCTAAGGTATAATTAGTGTTACTAAAGATTCCATTTTCACCGAAGAAATCTATATAGGATTGCATTGTATTTGCAAATTTTCCATCTGCTGAATATCCTGTAATATTAAAGTCACCTTGATACATATCAAAATCCTTATTAGCATATAAATATTCTTTAAATTTTTTATCTGTGATATTCCCGCTTGTAGTCATAAATAAATTTCTTAAAATTTTATTCTGCATATCGCATGACATTTTTTTTCCGTTGATTCTAATTTGCTTTAGTTCATTCATTACTTTATATTTTGAATAGAGAATAGAATTATTGGGCATTGCTGGTTCTTCTAATAAATAAGTACAATGAGAAATCATTCTTTTTATAAATTTTTCTGCCGTTGCTTCTTTATCGATTATGTCATCAAAATTATAAGGAGTAATTTTTTCGTTATAGTTTTTTCGAATCATCCAAGCAAATTTACTATGACTTTCCTCTGTCAATGGACCAACATAATATGGAATTCTAAACTCTAATAATTTAACAAGTTTATAAGTATCATCTTTTGTTTTATCTAGTAAGAATGGATAATATTTTCCTTGGTTTTCAATAATTTTGATTAATTCTTCTTTATTTAATTGATATGGGTATTTTCCATTGTCTTTATCAGTAATTCGAGGTAGAAAATCTCCATTCTCCATACGTTTTTGAATGTTAGCTTCATAATAGGTAAGTAGTTCTTGATTGATGTTTTTTTCAAAAATACTTGGTAAATATTTTTTTATTTCCTTCACGAATTCTTCATTAGTTATTTTATTTTTTATGTAATTTTCGTAAGGACAGATTTCTTTTCTACTTTTAAAAATTTTATTATAAATTTTTCGATCAATATCTAAAATAGATTTTAAAAATTTTAAATCTTTTTTGTGTAATTCGTATTTTTCAACCATTAAGGCCGAAATATTTGTGCTTTCACTTGATTTAAATAACCTTTTTAGAAAAACCATATCATATAATTGTTTCATACTATCAAGTACTTCAATGGAATCTCCAAGAATGGATTCAAGTTCATTGTATTTTTCTTCATAATCGGTTCCATTAAAACTAATTTCCAGTTTATCTATATTTTCTAATCCTATCATTTTTATAATATTGAATTTGTTTCCATTTATTAGTTTTATAAATTCACTTACAAAAATTTTAGGAAGAATTGATTCCAATATTTTTTGAACTTTTACTTTTCGATCATTTTTAGAAGAATCCAAAAGTGCTATAGAAAGATCATTAATTTTTATATATTCTTTATAGTCTGTCGGACATTCTAAAGATGGACAAAAATTAATTGCTGAATTTAATATTGTTTCTATTTGAGTCTCTAAGTTTAAATTTTCTACACTGAAGTTATCACTATTATAAAGAAAATTTCCTCGATATTTTATAATATGATGAATTGCTAGATAAACTAATCTGATATCTTCTTTTTCTGTAGAATTTATTAGCTTATTTCTTAAATGATAGATCGTTTTGTATTTGTTATTATATTCTTTGATTGTCTCTTTCTCTTCTTTTGTTAATGGAATAGTTTTGTTTTCTTTATCGTCTTCATGATAAAAAGATTCTTTTAATTTTGTAAAAAAATTAGAATCAATTTTATTAATTTCTTCTTTAAATTCTTCCTGTAGTAATCTTATTCTCTCTCTTCTTCTATCATAGCGTCTTCTAGTACTTCGTTTGTTTCTTCTATCTGCTGCAGTATTTGCTTCCTCAAATAATCGAACTCCCCATAGAGCTTTATTTCCTTTTCTGATTATTTTTTGGTTTTCACATTCTACTACTGCCCATCCAACGGAAGTTGTTCCTATGTCTAGACCGATATTATATTTTTTATTATTTTCCAATTGACACACCTCCTAATATCATGCTATTATGTAATTGTCTTAATACCATTTAAGATGACATAGAGAGTTAAAATAAAGGTTTAACCCTAAATACTCTATTTGAGCGACTGCTTTGGCAGTCTTTTTTTATTATTGAGTCATTTACCTAGATTATAGAATTTACATAATTTCATAATGCAAGTTTAACATATAGTTAACCAAATAACAACTTATTTAACTGGCTTTCCAATTTTTATTGCTAGAATGTCCATTTTGTATTATAATATAAGCATTTTAAAGGAGCACTCTAGAATATGAGAATGTGTGATGTAGAGGTAAATATTTTAAAAAATATTAAAGATCCTAATTTAAGGCAATTAGTTGAAATTATAAGATTACAACAATCAGATTTAAAAAGAATAATTTCTGAAAATTTAGAAAAAAAGGGAATGCAAGTAAAAGAAGATATTGGTTATGTATATGCACAGGGCGATTTACCTATTTTATTGGTTGCTCACTTAGACACTTATACTAATCAGCTACCAAAAACGTTAGAATATGATTCGTACTTTGAAGAAATTTATGGTCATAAGGAGGCTATTGGTGGCGATGATCGATGTGGTGTTTATGCAATTTTAAAAATATTAGAAGAATTGAAACCACATGTACTTTTTACTGTGGGTGAAGAATTAGGCGGTTTAGGTGCAATTATGGCATCTAGACAATTAGAACCACCTGATGTGAAATATATAATGGAACTAGACCGTAGTGGTTATCGTAATTGTGTTTTTTATAATTGTGGGAATATACAATTTAGGGAGTATTTTAATTCTTTAGGATTTATCACTCAAAAAGGAACAGCTAGTGATATTTCTATTTTGGGTCCTGCTTGGGATATTGCGGCTGTTAATTTAAGTATTTGTTATTATAATGAGCATACAGTAAGTGAGCTTATTAGTTATTATCATTTAAAACACACTATTGAAGTTTTAAAGATGATTATTAAAAAGTGTGTAGATGTGCCTTACTTTACTTATGAAAATACTTTTGAGTCTTCTAAAATGTCACAGTATATAGATTGGGATGATGATAAGCTTTTGAAGTTTCTAACAGGCTATACAATGATGACAGATTGTGGTTATAATTGGAAAAAACCAAAACAAATAAAAAAATAAATATATTTTAATCTCATTGAAAAAAACATGCTTTGTAGTTAGCATGTTTTCATTTTACACTTTTCTTGATTGAATTTCAGCTATCTTATCTAGTACTTCTTTTGCATTTTCACTATTAATTTCTGTATATCCAAGTTCTTTTAGAGCTTGAATTTTAGCTGTATTTAACTCTTGAGTACGAGATAATCTTTCTTCTTTCTTATGTTCAATTTCTTGTACAAAACGTTTATGTGTATCTGCGATTTTACTTCTAGATGCACCACCATTTGTATATAATGTCATAGCTGAGAATAAAATACTTTCAAAAATAAATTGTTGATTCTCATTAAATACATATTCTGTATGATCGATAAATCCCATCGACTTTGACATATATGCTAAGATATATTTTAACTCTTTATTGGTTTCCATAGATTGTAGAAAATGATATAAATAACGATAACTATTATAAGTATCTTTTGTTTTATCATCAGATAATTTTTCTTTTAATAGATTGATAATATCACTAAGTAGTTCTTGTTCTTTTTTATTAAATCCTTTTAAATCTGCAATTATTTCTTTTCCTGAGCTTTCCTTTACTCCGTCATTTAAACGATTTTCTACTTGGATGATATATTCTCCATCCACTTTTATATTTTCAATATCTTCTAAATTTTGCACACCTAGAAGACATAATACCTTCATTGCTTTTTCTTTTGGCCATTCACTTAGGTTTCCTTGTGCTAAATAATTGTATAGCATTTGTCTTGAAACTCCTAAATATTTGGCTAATCTTACTTTAGAGATTCCTAACTCTCCTAACAAGTCATTTAAATTTTTCATATGTTAAACCTCCTAAATTAATTCTATCATGTTTACATAAAAAATCAAGTAGTAAAGTTTACAAATTTTTACAATATATACCAAATTTTTTCTCCAGCTTTACACACTGTCTTGATAATACCTCCACCAATACATTTTTCCTTATCATAGAAAACACAGGCTTGTCCAGGTGTTACAGATTTGATATGATCATATTTTACTCTGATTTCACCACTATCTAAATACTCTAATTCTACAGGGTAATCTTCAGCACGATATCTAAATTTTGCAGTACATTTTGTTGGGCGATTTTCTGTATTAAAATTAATTGTGTCTACAATACAACTATCTGATAATAGGTAATCTGTTTTATCTCCAATTGCGATATATAGAATATTCTTTTCCATATTTTTTCCTACTACGAACATTCTATCTTTTGTACCACCAACATCTAATCCCCTTCTCTGCCCGATGGTATAATACATAAGACCGATATGCTTTCCTACAACTTCATTTGTTTCAATATTTACGATATCTCCAGGTAGATTTGGTAAATAGTTCTTTAAGAAATTTCTAAAATTACGTTCTCCAATAAAACATATTCCTGTAGAATCTTTCTTTTTTGCTGTAATTAAATCATATTTTTCTGCTATTTCTCGTACCTCTGGCTTTGTTAATTCACCAATTGGAAATAGAACATTTTCTAATTGTTCTTTTGATAGTTGTGATAAAAAGTAAGTCTGATCTTTATTTGTATCAACCGCTCTTAATAACTCACCATCTTTAATTCTAGCATAGTGACCCGTTGCGATATAATCTGCACCCAATCTTTTTGCTTCTTTTATAAAATAATCAAATTTTATATATTTATTACACATAATATCTGGATTTGGTGTTCTCCCTTTTTTTAATTCGTCTAGGAAATATTCAAACACATTATCCCAGTATTCCTTTACAAAATCGATTCTATGTAGAGGAATTCCTATTTTTTTGCACACTTCTAGTGCATCGTTATAATCTTGTTCTTGAGGGCAAATATTGTTATCTAGGTTTGGGTTTCCTAAGATATCTCCATTGATAGAGGTATCCCAATTTCTCATAAATAACCCGATAACTTCATAACCTTGCTCTTTTAATAGAATAGCAGCTACACTACTATCAACTCCGCCACTCATTCCAATTACTACTTTTTTCATTTCTTTTCACCGAGAATATTGTATCAAATTACTAGAGTAATGTCTATTTATAAATTTGATACAAAATAAAAAAAGGAAATAGAATTTTGATTCTATTTCCTATCTTTATTATTCATTTGATTCTCTTGAAATTTCTTCTATTGATTTTTGATTAGCTTGTAATAGTGCTCCACTTGTCCAAGTAGAAGTTAATCCAAAGTCAATATATATTAATTGTCCTGACATATAAGAACAAATGTCGCTTCCTACGACAACTAATGGATATCCCATATTTTTTGGTTCTGCTGCATATCCATTCCAACTCTTTAAGAAGATATTAGAAATCATTTCTTCTCCTTCTTTAATATCTCCGTTTGGACTTGTTGATCTATTAAAATCTTCTGTTAATCCAGTTGTTGTATCTCCTGGATTGATGGCATTTAATCTAATTCTACGATCAATAAATTCTTTTGACATACATTTATAGGTTACATATGACTCTAAACATTGTTTTGCGAATACATAAGCACTTTCAATTAATTTGGAGTGTTCTTCATACCACTTCATAGCGTTTTCCCAAGTAGGCAAATTAATTAGTTCTACACATTGATTATATACTTGTTGCCATCCAAATCCTCCAACAGAAGAAATGAAAGTTACTGATCCATGATCAGAAATACGGTCTAATAGCTTCTCTGTCATGTATTTTTGACTATAAAAATTTACTTTTTGTACTAATAGTTCTCTTCCAGGAAAAGCTGCGATTCCATGACATAAGAATAATGCATCGATTTTCTCTGGTAGTTGTTCAATTAATGTATCAATTTCTTCTTTATTGCTTAAATCAACTTGAAATTTTTCTTTTACTGGTAAATCAATTTCATTTTTATCGATTGCATAAACATTAGCTCCCAATTCCAATAACAATTCAGCAGCTGATTTACTCATTCCAGATGCAGCTCCAGTAATTACTACATTCTTTCCCTCATATCCAAATAATTCTTTTAAATTCATAAATTATATCCTCCTTATGATTTATATAATTATCGTAACATAAAGGGAAAAATTAATATATGATTTTTATCAATAAATTTCTTTAGGATGTAAACTTATGATTATTTTAAAAAGAAATTCATAAGATATGGAGACACATAAGTTTCAAGTACAGAAGAAAGTATTAATACTATAATACATATTCCTAATATTTTTGTATATTTTTTAAATGATTCTCTTAGATTTATACTTTTCTTTAAGAATAATACTTTAATTAATTTAATAGAAAATCCTACCCCATAAAAGCTTAATAAAAGCCATATAATAAGATTTAATACTTGAGATGGGAAAATATATGTTAAGGCCAGAAAGATTCCTTTTAAATGATATTTTGTAATAATGGATATAAAAGAAAAACTAAGAACGAAACTTTTATAAAAAAGAAACATCATGATAAATGGAATTCCTATAATAGAAATGCCTAAAATCCATAAAATTAGTAACGATAAGCCATTTGCAGATAAACTATTGATTAAAGTAGATGTTTTATTTAAATTTGATGTCTTAATTGTTGTAAAAAATTGATCAATTCCAGTTAGTAATTCTGCTTTTATTTCTTTTTTTAGAAGAAATACATAGAAAAGCCCTGTTCCAATTCCCAATAAAATGATTCCTATTAATATCAAATATAGTAATTTTTGTTTTGATAGCTTGTCTTTTTTTAGATTTAACATTTTCTTCACCTACTTCACTTTATGTATTTTATTTTCTATTTATGAAAATATTTTACTTTTTTTAAGTATTCTATTATAATTAGTATTGAGGTGGATACAATGAATAAAAAATTAATTAGGTTTTTTGCAATTTTATTTTGTTTAATAATGATTGGTTCCTTTATTGCTAGTATCGTAGTATATTTAGTATAAAGAAGATAAAAAAGAAAAAAAGAGACTTGTTCTCTTTTTTTATATTAAATATCATATTCTTTAAAGAAACTGTTTTCTATTGGCATTTTGGTCAGGTCTTTCTTTTCTTTAAAATTTACATTATTGATTAAATGGTCTAACGCTCTAACTACTGCTCCATGAGAGACAATTAGTATGCTTTTATCACTATATTTTTCCTTTAGTTCGTTTAGAAAATTTTCTGCTCTTTCAATAACGTCTTGAATCTTTTCAACGCCCTCTTCTCCTGTATTCAACTCATAATCCCAATATTTTTTGGCATCATATAATGTTCTTGATTTTCCTTCAAAGTTTCCAAGATTTCTTTCAATTAGTCTTTCATCTTCTAAGATATATGTTCTATCTCCTGCCATAATCATAGCGGTTTGCCAGGTTCTAGATAAGGGAGAAGTGATACAAATATCTAGTGGTTTTCCATTTAATTTTTCTTTTAGTTTTTGTGCATCTCTAATTCCTGCTTCACTTAATGGAGTGTTAGTTCTTCCTTGTAATAACCCTTGGTAATTGGCTTCTGTTTGTGCATGTCTTACTAGATATATTTTCATTTTATCATCCCTTGTATTTATAAATAGATATGGTTTTAAAACCGTATTTTTTTTCTTTTAGTTTTTTATAAGATGGATATTCTTCTTTTAATTCATCATTTTCATATTCACAAACTACAAGTCCATCTTCTTTTATCAAATTCATTTCTTTTATTTTTATTAATAATTCTTCAATATTTTGATAACGATATGGTGGGTCTAAGAAAATTAGGTCAAAGCTTTTTTTATTTTCATATAAGTATTGTAGTGCCTTTTTATAGTCTAAATTTAATACTAAAGTTTCTTCTTTTACTTGAAATAAATTAATTATCTTCTTAATATTATTTGTACATTTTTGATTTATATCCACAAAAGTTGCAGACATAGCACCATTACTTAATGATTCTAAACCTAAACTTCCTGTTCCTGCGAAAAGATCTAGTACTTCACTATCTATTAGATAATTCTGAATCATTCCAAAAAGACTTTCTCTTACTCGATCTTGTGTAGGTCTAGTGCCCTCAATATCATATCCTATGATGTTTCTTCCTTTGTATATTCCACTAATTATTTTCATTTCTGACATGACCTCTTTTCTATTAATCTATTTAATATTTGATTAATTTCTAATGTCATAATATATAATTTATTTTCTAATTCTTGATATTTTTTATAATCTTCATTTTCATATAATTTCTTTTTTTCTTGTAAATAGTTATTTGAATGAATGTTTTCTTTTTTTAGTCTTTCAATTTGATTTATTAATTCTGAATTTTCTAACAGTTTTTTTTGGATTGCTTTTGCTTGTTTATAGGTGTCATCCTTTTCTATTAGTTTTTGTAATTCCTCTAATTTTTTGATAATGTCTTCTTTCATGTGCTTATCCCTCGTATTCATTTTACTATAAATTTTTTAATTTTACAAATAAAGAAAAAAGGCTATATTTTATTATAGTCTTTTTTTGATTTATAAATAGAATTATAGAGGTTTTATGAAAATCACTTTTCTTCACAAACATATCCAGTTTCTTGCATATAAGATAAATATTGATTGACATCCTCTGCATATTCTTCAAAAATTGCATGAGTTGTATATTTTTTTTGTCAAGCTTTTGTTATCAAAATCTTCCTCTGTTTCAAGACCAATATCAGAGAAATTAATGTGAAACAATTCATAGCTTTCTTTTGTCTTAAATGTATAAATATAAAGAGTAGAAGCCCTATTAACTTTTCCGTCCGTAAAAGAAAAATCATATTGGTAATCAATCTTATAATTTTGCATTTCAAATGTTTCTCTAGTACAATGAAAAGAACCGTTTTCTTTATTAATATGAGATATTTTTTGATTTTCAGATTTCTTTTCCTCGTTTTTATATATTAAAAGAATTCCGCTAGAAATTAAACACATACCAATAACTATTAAACTTATACTGAAAATTATTTTTATATTCTTCATAACCTACGTATACTCCTATATTCTATTAATAGTATACTATTTCTTTCTATTAATTAACCAGAAAAAAAGAAACGAAATGCTTCTTTGATTAATTTAACATATCCATAAATGTACGTACCATTTCTACTTTCCTGCTAATTTCATCAATTTTGTCGCTGGGATTTAGATGAAAGTAGTCTTTTGCTTCTTGATTTAAATCTTTTATTGATTCTGGGTATCTATTTAGCATTTTATACCAGCTACTATTTTCTCTTAAGTAATGGTAAATATGGGGATTTTTTCTGATTTCTATTTGTGTTTTTATATCCATTAATCCTCTAAATGCTTATACAGTGGTCTTGCTTGGTATTGTTCTTGTTTTTTTGTACCAGTAAATTCTTGAAGAAGTCCTACTGCCTTTTGAAGACCATCTACTCCTTTTTTTACTGTATCTAAATCCATGGATTTTACCATATTAAAAATATCTTTAATTGAGGTATCTGCGAGTGTAGTTGCTCCTTTTACTGCATCTTCTCTTACTTCTTTTACTACAGATTTTGTATTTTGATTCAAATATTCATTCCATATGGAATGGTTTTCCCCATATAAATCATACATTTCATAAAATCTTTGCCAAGTTACTTCGCCTCTATTTACGAAAGTTGCTAAAACTGGATTGGTTCTAACAAATTGCTTGAAGGTTTCTTTAGACATAATATCACCTACTTTATCTTATGCGTTACTTTTTTCATTATTTCTATTGAACACATAAAAAGGAGATTTTTTTAATCTCCTAAAAAGTCATCGATTGTCATTAATCTATCATCTATTTCTTTAATTGAAATTTTTCTTTTTGGTTCCTCTGCTTTAATTTCTTCTGTTTTTTCTTTTTTATTTTCTTCAATTTCTTTTTGTACATCTTCTAATAATTGTTCCTTTTTCGTTAGTTCACTCATTATGAAACAATCGTTAATTTCTTCTTTAGAAATGCTTGAACCTGTAGAATAACGATCCATAATTGGAAATTCTGTATTTTTAAGAAGTTTTATAGATGATGTTTTTAATCCAATAAAATCTTTATTATTGATTGGAAATGCACGGACTATTTTATATGGATTACTCTTTACTTCTCTTAATAGAAGAAGTCCACGTCGTGCACGACTACTCTTTTCAAACTCTGATATTCTAACGCGCTTTCCTGTTCCCTTATCTGTAATTACTAGTAAGTTTTCATGAATGTTCTTATCAAAGGAAGAACCATTTGTAACAGTGTCTGATTTTAACGTGATAGCTTTTACTCCACTTGCTTTTAATCCTACTACTGGCACATCATCTTTGGAAAACCAAAGCCCGTAACTATCTGTAGTTGCTAGGAATATATCGTTATATTTTGTTTCGAAAACACTTACTACTTGATCGTTATCTTTTAATTTCATACAAGATACTGGCTTAGAATATCTAGATACTTGGAATTCTTTTAGAACAGATCTTTTAATCATACCTTTTCTAGTAACAATGGTGATATCTGTTTTCTTTTCAAAGTCGACCACTGGAACTACCGATATAATTTCTTCTTTTTCTTCTAGTTTAATTAGGTTACTGATATGTTTTCCTAAATCCTTCCATTTCATATCTGGAATCATATGTACTGGAACATATAAATAATTACCAAGAGAAGTAAACAATAGTACAGTATCTAATGTATTAAGTTCATATAATCCAATCACATAGTCTGTTTCTTTTAATGTAATATCATCACTACTTGAAGCTTGATAACTACGAAGACTTGTTCTTTTTACATAACCATCTTTTGTAATTGCGACAATTACATCTTCTTTTGGAATCATGACAGTTGTATCAATTTTAATTTCTGTAATTTCATCTTTTATTTCTGTTTTTCTTGGTGTAGCATATTCATTTCTTACCTTCCGTAATTCATCTTTCATTACAGCTTTTAATTTTTCTTCATCTGCTAATATAGCTTCCAATCCTGCTACAATTTTATTCAAATTTGCTAATTCTTCTTCTAGTTGAACTACATCTGTATTTGTTAAACGATATAGTTGTAAAGTAATGATTGCTTCTGCCTGAGCTTCAGTAAAACTAAATTCTTTTACTAAATTTTCTCTTGCATCTGCTTTGTTTTTACTAGCACGAATCACTCTAATTACTTCGTCTAAAATGGAAAGACATTTAATCAATCCTTCTACGATATGAAGTCTTGCTTTGGCATGCTCTAAATCAAATTTAGTTCTCTTAGTAATTACTTCTCTTTGGTGTTGAATATAAGAATCTAAGACATCTATAACACCTAATTGTCTTGGTCTTCTATGATCAATTGCAATCATGTTGAAACTATAACTAATTTGCAAATCGGTATTTTTTAGTAAGTAATTTAAAATAAGTTCTCTATTAGCATCTTTTTTTAAGTCAATTGCGATACGTAATCCATCACGATCAGATTCATCACGCACTTCTACAATTCCATCAATCTTTTTATCAATTCTAATTTCGTCAATTTTACGAACCAACATAGCTTTGTTTACTTCGAATGGAATTTCGGTAATAATAAGCGCCAATTTTCCTTTTTGCTCTTCAAACTCAGTCTTACTTTTAATAACAATTTTTCCTCGTCCAGTCTCATAGGCTTTTTCAATTTCTTTAATTCCTTCTACAATACCCCCAGTTGGGAAATCAGGACCTTTTACAATTGACATAATGGTTTCAAGTCTACAATTTGGACTGTCGATTCTTTTGATGGTGGCATCAATAATTTCTCCTAAGTTATGTGGAGGAATATTGGTAGCATATCCTGCTGAAATTCCAGATGCACCATTAACTAGAAGATTAGGAAATCTAGCTGGCAAAACGGTAGGCTCTAACTCAGTATCATCAAAGTTAGGAGCCCAAGTTACAGTGTCTTTATCTAAATCTCTTAACAATTCATTACTGATTTTAGAAAGACGAGCCTCTGTATAACGCATTGCAGCTGGACTGTCTCCATCCATAGAACCATTATTTCCATGCATATCAATATATGGTGTACTTTGTTTCCACCATTGACTCATACGAATCATAGCATCATAAATAGAGGAATCTCCATGTGGATGGTAATTACCCATAACATTTCCAACGGTTTTTGCACTTTTACGATATGGCTTTTCATATGTATTATGATCTCTATACATCCCATATAAAATTCTTCTTTGTACTGGTTTTAAACCATCTCGAACGTCTGGAATAGCTCTATCTTGAATAATATACTTGGAATATCTTCCAAATCTTTGCCCCATAATTTCCTCTAGGGTATAATCAAATATTTTCTCTACGATTTCTGGCGTCTTTTCCTTTTTCACGTTTCCACATCCTAACTCGTAATTTTTTTAATATAGTACTCATCGATTTGATGAATGACTTTTTCTGTAATCTTTTCTTTTTGTTTCCAAAGATATACCCAACAATTCTCTTTTGGATTTAATTTTAAGACCATTAATAATTCTTTCATATAATAGAGTTGCATTGCTCTTTTATATTCGCGATCCCCAACGATTTCATCTGCTATTTTATCGAATTTCACGACATTTCTAATTTTGTTTAAATGTTCAAATCTATGATAGTCTTTTAAAATGATTTCATCAAGACATGAGATTTTTGTATATCTAGCTTCTGTTTGATATTTTTCAGGTGCCTGTGTTACATAAGTTTCTAAAATATCTAGGCGCCCTTGTCTTATTGCAAGAGATATATTTTTTCTTGAATTTGGTCTTATTGCAGCGATGTTATACAAAAGAAGGCTATTTTTTCTAACATATTTTTCTAACACATCTTTTTTAGCCATACTACTCCTTCTTTCTACTTCGTAATTGTATAATCATCTTCTAAAGAGAATTCTACATTTTCCTCAATCCACGCTTTTCTTGGTTCTACACTATCTCCCATTAAGACACTGACTCTTTTTTCAGCCAAAAGTGCATCTTCTATTGTTACTCGAATTAAGCTTCTTGTTCCTGGATTCATAGTTGTCTCTGCTAACTGATCAGAATTCATTTCACCAAGTCCTTTGTAGCGTTGCACATCACATTTTTTTCCTTTTGTGATTTCTTTCATTTCTTCTACTGTATATGCATACAGATGTTCTTTTCCGTTTTTTATCAAAAATAGTGGTGGAAGAGCGATATAGAGTCTTCCATTTTCAATTAATGGTCTCATATAACGATAAAAGAATGTTAATAATAGACATTGAATATGAGCTCCATCATCATCTGCATCGGTCATAATAATAACTTTTGCGTATTCTGCATCTTCAATCGCAAAGTTTGGACCTACTCCAGCACCAATCGTGTAAATCATGGTATTGATTTCTTCATTCTTTAAAATATCTTCCATTTTTGCTTTTTCTGTATTAATAACTTTTCCACGTAATGGTAAAATTGCTTGAAATTTTCTATCTCTTCCTTGTTTTGCGGAACCACCAGCGGAATCTCCTTCTACTAGAAATAATTCATTGCGTTCCTTATTTTTAGATTGAGCAGGAGTTAATTTTCCAGATAAAGCTCTTTCTTTTGGATTCTTAGTTTTTCCTTTTCTAGCTTCTTCTCTTGCTTTTCTTGCAGCCTCACGAGCGATTTTACTTTTTAATGATTTTTCAATAATATCTGTTGCAGTTTTTTTATTTTCTTCTAGATAAAATTGTAATTTTTCATAAACAATTGCTTCTACTGCTGTTCTTGCTTGAGGGGTTCCTAATTTTCCTTTCGTTTGTCCTTCAAATTGAAGAAGCTCTTCAGGTATTTTTAAACTAATAATTGCAGTTAATCCCTCTCTAACGTCGCTTCCTTCAAAGGTTTTTTCTTTTCCTTTAATATAACCATTATTTTTGGCATAGTCATTAAAGGCTCTTGTTAAAGCTGTTTTAAATCCAACTTCATGGGTTCCTCCATCCACTGTTTTAACATTATTTACAAAGGATACAATATTTTCATTGTAAGTATCTGTATATTGCATCGCAATAGATATTTCCATTTTGTCTTTCATTCCTTCAAATGAAATAACATCGTGTAGTTTTGTTTTTCCTTCGTTTAAATATTTTACAAATTCTACTACACCATTTTGATAACAATATTTTTCACGTCTTCCATCAGCTTCATTTTCTATTTCAATGGTAAGTCCTTGAATTAAAAAGGCAGATTCCTGCATTCTTTCACAGATGGTTGTAAACGAGAAATTGGTTGTTGAAAATATTTCATCATCTGGTAGGAAGTGAACTGTCGTTCCAGTTCTTCCACTTGTTCCAATTTGTTTTAGAGGAATAGCTACTTTTCCACCATTTTCAAAACGAATTAAATATTCTTTTTTGTCTTGACGAATCGTTACTTCCATCCACTTAGAAAGTGCGTTAACAACACTTCCACCTACTCCATGAAGTCCTCCTGATACCTTGTACCCAGATTCTTCGAATTTACCTCCAGCATGTAAAACAGTATAAATAACTTCTGGCGCAGGTCTACCTGATGCATGCATCCCTGTTGGTACACCTCTTCCATGGTCTTCAACACTAACACTTCCATCTTTATGCAAAATGATTTTAATCAAGTCTCCGTACCCATTAATTGCTTCATCGATTGCATTATCTACGATTTCCCAAACTAAATGATGGAGTCCTCTTTTGTCTGTTGAACCAATATACATTCCTGGACGTTTACGTACTGCTTCTAAACCTTCTAATATTTTAATCGAGCTTGCGTCATATTTTACTGCCATACAATTTTCATCTCCTAACCAATTATAACAAAAAGTACAATAAAAAAAAAGAAATTAGACAATCATTTGACATAATTCTAATTCCATTTTACTTTATTTTATTTAATAATGTGTTCTTCTTTAATGATTAATTCTTTAATTTTATTGATTGTTTCTGAATCTTTTTCATACATATAAAAATTATCTGAAGTCGTATCTAGCCAAGTCCCATCTACTAGTTAGATACTTATTTTATCAGATTTTACATATTCAACATAACTAGTATATTCAATTAAAAATTTTTCATCCCCGATTACTAAAATTCCTTCTTTGATTTTTTTCCTCTTATCTTTGTTGGTTTTTCTGAAGGAGTATCATTTGCTTCTCCATTATTTTCTGTTCTTTCTTCTACATCATTTTCTATATTTTGACTTCCACTAAAACCATATCCTGTTAATAGAAATACCATTCCCATTCCGGCAAAAGCTAATCTGATACGATTTTTAGGAAACTTGTTTGTTATATTTAAATTTTTCCATATTTTCTCCTTAAAGTATATCTATTATAATATTTTTCTTTTCTCTTTTCTATATCATCTATCTCTAGTTTTTTTGATTCATTGGAGTGATTAACTTTTGATATCCAGTAGACAGAAATTTCATTTTTTCTTGTTGCGATAGCCAAAAGTCTTCTAAATCATCTTCTAGAGCATCATATTTTTCTTTGATATTTTCTTTGCTTTCTTGCCATTCTTCTTTTGTAATGCAAGCTTTTTTATATTCTTTTAATTGTTCTCTTCTTTCTTCTTCTATAGAATAAGTAGTTTTACTATATATTAGTATAGGATACTGAGTACGAATTTCCTCTCCTATTTCAACTTGTTCTTTAAAGAAACTCAATTCCGATAAATTAAATCCAAGATCACAGGTCGGATCATAAGCCCTTAATTCATTATTCTCAATATATCCTACAATTTGATGATTAAAACTAAGCTCATATTTTCTATCAAATAACGATGGAAATATGCTTATTTTAAAATAACCTGCTTTTGCTATTAGATTAGTAGATGTAATATCTTTAGCATTCATTACGTCTGTTAAAAAGGAAGCATTATTTCTACAAATACTAGTATCTGATGTTACTTTACATCCTAATATTTCTGATGGTAAGTAAACTTCATTAGTATCTTCTTCTTTAAAACTATTCTTCTTATAAAATGAAAGATATCCTCCTTTTAAACAAAGCTTGTAAAAAAGTGCTACATCCGTTGGGTTTATAATGTTCATATCATTTAAGAAAGCTACATAGTCTAAAACAAAGGCTTGATATTCTTTAAAAAATGATTGAAATTTTTCGTTTTGTCTTATTTTATCTTGAAGTTCTAAGCATTTTTCTTTAATTTCTGTTTCATACAATTGATATCTTGATTTTGTACTATTTCTAACAGACATTCCTAATAAAGAAATTACTACTAGAAGTTTTAATAAGAAGTATTCACTATTTTCCATAGAATAAAAATCTAATCCTATACCACAAATCATCGGAATTAATACCTTTGGATTTTTTAATAAATATTCTTTTTTGTATAATTTATAGTTTTGTGAAAGAATTTCTATTTCTTTTTCTAGTTCTTCATTTATATTTTCAAATTCTAAAAGTCCCATCTATTTCATCCCCTCTGATGCCTTATCCCTGTTTTTATTATACAACATTTTTTAAATATAGAAAAAAGAAAAAAGAAGAAAATTTCTTCTTCATTAATCATTATATCGTTTGATTAGTTCCATGAACTTATCTTTTAATTTATCTCTAATTTCTTCTGTTTTTCCTTCAAAGCGCGCTGTAATATTAGGCCCTGTATTACTACATCTAACAAGTGCCCAACCATCATCCAAATTAATTCTAACCCCATCAATGTCTACAATTGGATATCCTTCTTCTTCGCAGTGCTTTTTTATTTTTTCGATTACTTCTTTTTTCTTTGTATCAGAAGATGCAACTTTTATTTCCTCCGTTGCATAATACTTGGAAATTCCATCTAATAGTTCACTTACTGTTTTATCTGTATTGCTAAGTGCTTCTATTACTCGAAGACCAACATACATTCCTGAATCAAATCCTAAGAATTTATCTCTTAGGAAAATATGACCTGAATATTCTCCTCCTAGAATGCAATCATTATCTTTTGTTCCTTTTTTTGTATAGGAATTTCCAGTTCTACTAATAATTGGGGTTCCATTTAACTTTTCAATTTCTTCTACTAATGCATTACTGCATTTTACATCATACAATACTCTTTTGTTTTCATATTTAGGTAAAATATCACGAGCTAATAAAATCATTACTTGATCCGCTGGAATATGTTTCCCTTTTTCAGTTACAATTCCTACACGATCTCCATCTCCATCAAAAGCAATTCCGATATCTGCTTTTAATTCTACTACAGCATCTTTTAATACTTTTAAATTTTCTTCTATACATGGATCTGGGTGATGGTTTGGAAAGTTAGAATCACTTTTTCCATATAGAACTACTAGATTCTGTCCGATTAGATTATACAAAGTTGGGGCAAAAAAAGACGTTGTTCCATTACCACAATCGATAACAATTTTTAGTTTTCTCTCTTTATTAATATTAATAGATGATAATAAATATTGATAATATTCTTCTTTGATATCATAGAAAGAAACAATTCCTTCTCCTTCATCAAAGTTTCCATCCATAATAAACTGATAGAAGTCCTGAATATCTTTCCCCTTGCAGTTACCTTCTTCATCAAATGAAAACTTAAATCCATTATCATCTTTTGGATTATGACTTGCAGTTACCATTACTCCAGCAGGAGCATTTAACTTAAGACAAGCATAATAGTACATTGGTGTTGTTACTAATCCTAAACTGATGACATCAATTCCAGAATCAACAATACCTTTCATTAATGCCGTTTGTAGTTCATTAGACGAATAACGGTTATCATATCCAACGATACATTTTGTTTGATTTTTTCTTTTTATATAAGTTCCATAGGCACGACCAAAGGTATAACTAACATCTTCATTAATATCTTTAGGAAAAACTCCACGTACATCATATTCCCTAAAGATTTCTTTTTTGATTTCTTTTGTTATTTTCATAAACACACCTCTTTATTCTAATTAACATTATAACAAACAAACACAAAAGAAAAAAGAGGTTTTCCTCTTTTCTTTTAAAATGGTTTTTTAAATTACATATATTTTTGCATTGATTTCATCATTTGATTAATCTGTTTTTGGTTTGGTTTTCTTCCCATCTGCATCATTAATGCTTTAATCATTTCTTCATTAATTGGTGGGTTTTTCTTTAAATATTTCATCATAAAATGTTTTGCTAGGAAAAATCCTAAAACAAGTCCTACAATAAGTCCTAATAAAACTTGTAAAATATCTATTAACATAATCTCATCTCCTACTGATAGTTTACTAGAAAATACTTTTTTAGACAAGTGTTTTTATATCAGATAACCAAAAATAGTCCTGATTTTTAAAATCACATAGGAAATAATTATTTTCTCCCTCTGATAGAATTTTTAAAAAGGTAGAGGTATTATGGTTAGACTCTAGAAGAATATAACTGTTTTTAATCTTTAATGTACTAATTTCATCTCTATATAAATCATTGATGACATGAATATCTTTTATTTTGGAGTATATTCTTTCTTTATGGTATTTAATAAATATTTTGCGATTCAGTTTCGTTTTATCTATTGTTTGTACTAATTGATTGAAAAGTTCTATTCCATAATCAGAATCTCTTCTGTTTAAAAAATATAGATATTTAAATATGTGATATAGACTTTTTGAATGATTTTTGTATAATTCTTGATACTCATTTTTTACTTGAAATATGTAAAATCTTCTCATTTTGCTTCACCAAAATTAGTATAAGAAAAAAGAAATGAAAAATTTGTCATTTCTTAATTACTGTAATAAATTTTCTATATGTTTTATAATTGATTCTTCATCAAAATGAAGTTTTGCTTCTAAATCGGTTCTTTTGGCACTTTTCCCAAAATGGTCTATGGTGATTAAATAGTTTCTATTATATACAAATTCATCCCATGAATAGGAAGAAGATGCTTCTATAACAAATGTCTTAATTCCTTCTGGAAGTAGTTTTTCTTTATATTTTTCTGGTTGTCTTCTAAATAGTTCAATGGATGGCATACTAACAACTCTGATATCATATCCTTTTTCGTTTAAAACATTTGCTACTTTGATTGCAGTTTGCAATTCTTCTCCATTCGATATAATAATACCACCTAGATTCTTTGTTTCTTCTTTTACGATATATCCTCCTTTTTGAATGTCTTTAATACTAGTGGAATCTTGTATTTTACTTTTATTTCTACCAAGAACGATAACACTAGGGCCTTCATTTTTTGACATCACATATTTATATACACCAATAACCTCGTTTGCATCTGCAGGACGGAATACTTCTAAATTTGGAATTGCTCTTAGTCCGATTAATTGCTCTACTGGCTGATGCGTTGGACCATCTTCTCCTATTTTAAAACTATCATGAGTAAAGATATAAACGGTTGGCAAATTCATTAATGCTGACATTCGAACGGCTGGCTTTAAATAATCCGAAAATACTAAAAATGTGGATACAAATGGTCTAAGTCCAACTAGAGCTAACCCATTAGAAATTGCTCCCATAGCATGTTCTCTAACACCAAAGCAAATATTTCTACCCAAGCGACATCGATCTGTGAAGTTTTCTTCGTTGTTTAAACGCACCTTTGTAGAAGAAGCTAAATCGGCACTGCCTCCAATAAGAAAAGGATTGTTTTTTTCAAGTTCGTTTAATATTTTATTTCCGGTTTCTCGAAGCTCTTCCTCATTTTCCAGAGGTTTTTCATAGTCTATTGATAAATCATCTAATTGAAAGGATCCTTTTTCTAGTTTTTCAATTAAATTTCTTAAATTTTCATCAAAGGTATCTTTTAATTTATTATAATTTGCATAAACTGAATCAATTCTTTGGTGGATACTTGTTTGAAATGCTTCAACCACGTCATTTGTTACAGTAAAGGGAATGGTTCTTACTCCCATTTTTTCTTTAATAGACAAGATATCTTCTTTTCGAAGTGGGCTTCCGTGGACTTTGTTTGTTCCTTGCAATTCAGAATATTTTCCGATGGTTGTATTTACAATAATTAAATTAGGTCTTTCAATCGAAGTTTTTGCTTTTTCAATAGCGTTATCAATGGCAGCTAAATCTTCTCCATCTTGTACTATAAACACATTCCAGTTCATTGCATTAAATCTGGCTGGAATATTTTCTGTCATAGTTTTATTAACTTCTCCATCTAGACATATTCTATTTGCATCATAAATTACTATCAGTTTATTTAATTTTAATGTACCTGCTAGAGATAGTGCTTCATAAGAAACTCCCTCCATCATATCACCATCTCCACATAATACATAAGTATAGTGATTTACAATTGGCTTTCCTAGTTTTGAAAAATAATTTCTTAAGTATTCTTCTCCGATAGCCATTCCAACAGAAGATGCAATTCCTTGTCCTAAGGGTCCTGTTGATATATCTACTCCTGGAGTTACTCCATATTCTGGATGTCCGGGAGTGATAGAGCCATATTGTCTAAATTTTTTTAAATCTGTTAAATCTATATTATAACCTGCCAAAAATAAAGTGGCATATAGTAGTGCTGATCCATGCCCAGCAGACAAGACAAAGCGATCCCTATCAAACCAATTTGGATCCTTTGGATTTATTTTTAAATGCTTCTTATATAATGTATAAAGAATAGGTGCCGCACCCAAGACAATTCCTGGATGACCACTTTTTGCTTCATCTATCATATCAATTCCTAAACTTCGAATTGAATTTACTCCTTTTTCGTCAATTGATAATTCATGTCCTTTAAACAACATAAAACTCACCTCTATTTTTCTTTATTATAACTTTTTTAAAAAATCTTTTCAAGGTAAGAAAAAAGATTTATTCATCGTCGAATAAATCTTCAATTTCTTCTAACACATTTAATTCTTCAGATTCTTTTTTAGATACAGGTAAATCATCTTTCTCAAAATTAAATTCCCTTGTTTCTACAAATATTTCTTTTGTTTCGTTTTTCTCTGGTGCTACTTCTATCATAGCATTACCAGAAACAGAATCTTTTATTTCTTCTTTTATTTCTTCTTTATCCTTTGTAGTTTTATTTTTCTTATCTTTTACTGATGTTTTTACATAGAAGTAAATTCCTATTCCTCCAATTGCAAACAAAATTAGGCATCCAATTGTAACTAAAATGTATTTTAATGTATGAGATGGATAATTTGTCTCTTCTGATAATAAAGTACTAGTAGATGTCTTGTGACTTGTAACATGACTATCATCTTTTTCATTATCATCTTCTTTTGCTGCACGTGTTACTGTGATTGTGTATGTTTTCTTTTCTCCATTGCTATTTTTTACAGTGATTGTAACTTCATTTTTTCCTACTTTTAAATTAGTAGCTCCTTTAATTTCTGTTTTTACATCTTCTGATTCTGTTGCAAGTTCAATTGTTACATCTTCTGCTTCATAAGGAATATCTACAGTATACCCTGTTCTGTTAGGAGCAAAGGCTTCGTTTAAAGTATACCCTTTCACTTTTAGAGTTTTTAAGTTTAAACTTGTTTCTTCTTTACTTGAAACTATTAATTTATAGGTTTTATTTGTTTTTCCATCTTCTGCGGTTACTACAATTCTAATTTCTTTTCCATTGGTAAAATCACTTACTTTTAAATCATTTAGTGATGGTGATATAATTACTTTTTGTCCCTTTTTACTTTTTGGTTCGATATTAGGTCTTGTTGTTTCAGAAGTTAATTCTAAAGTGTATTTTTCTACATTAGGAGAAAATGTTGGAGTAATTTTTGCTCCCGTTATTTGCAATCCATCTAGGGTTGCATCATTTGATAATTTTTTAGCTTCTTTTACTGTTACAGTGCAAGTTTTTACAACGTTTTCATCTGCATTTGCTTTTACAGTAATAGTTGCAGTACCAGTTTTTAAAGCTTTTACTGTTCCTTTTGAAACAGATATAATATCTTTTTTATCTGTATCCCAAGTTACATCTGTATCGATTCCTTCTTCTCCTGTTACAGTGGCTATAATTGTTGTGCTTTCTCCAACTGTTAATTCGATATTTGTTTTATCCAATTCTAATTTAGTTTCTTTTTTCACTGGTGGTGGCGTTGGAGTCGGTTCTATCGTTGGTGATGGACTAGGTGTTGGTGTTTCTCCTTCTTCTGCTAATACCATCCATGGAGCTCCTATTAGTGATAAAAGGGCAAATGAAGTAAATACTATTTTCCCCAATTTATTCTTTAATTTTTTCATTTTTTACTTCCCTTCATTCTAGTATTAAACTGATTATAGCACGATTTTTTTTAATTGAAAAGACCATGGATTTATTTTATTGGACTCTTTGAATATACTTTTCTTTTCTGGATACTTTTTAGTCTCTTTGATTTTTCTACATATTTTTGAAACATTTCGGGTTGCTTTAATCGTCTATATATATCTTGGAAGAAGAACATCGCTTTTTGAGTATCATTTGGTCTTCTTTTTTCAAATTCCAACATATATTCTAGTGCTTTTTCACAGTTTCCTTGATAGAACTCAATTTTTGCTAGTCTAAAGAAGGCATTTGGTTCCTCATTAATTTCTAAGCATTTTTGATAATCTTTTTTTGCTAAATCAAACTGTTTTAATGACTCGTAGGTATTTCCTCTGATTATATATCCATCTGGGCTTATATCTTGGTCTAATTCTATATATTTTGTTAAGACTTCTATCGCATCTTCTAATTTTTTCTCTTTAATTAGTCTTCTTGCTTCTTCTATTAGATTTTCTCTTATTTCAAAACCTGGGCTTGCTAATTCCTTTTCTATAATTTCAATTTTTTTAAAATGATAGTCTATGTTTCTCTCTAGAGAAGTACCTTTTATAAAGTTTTGATATTCTTCTAACGCTTCTTTTGCTTCTTCCACATTCTTATTACTACAAGATTCATTATATGCGTAAAAAATTCTTTGAGATTCTCTTAACTGTTGTGTACTTAAGAAAGGCAAAAATTCTGATAGACTTTGTAAAAAATCTGGATTACCATCGATTTTATTTTCCAGATCATAGTTTTCTGCTTTTATATAATCTTCTGATTCAATAAATGTAGCTAGAGTTTCTAATTGTTTTAATACTTCCGGCATTTCCACCATAGATAGATCTATTTTTTGGGAAACATCATTAGTTACAATTTTTTGTATGATCATCGCAAGCATCTTTTTGATTAATATTATTTGATCTTTATAAGCAACATTTCTTGTTTCATCTTTCCACTCAGGAAGCTTCATTAATCGATAACTACTATAGTAATCTCCTTGATCCATAAATTCTTCAAATTTTTTGATTACATTTGTTTCTTTTGAATTCATGATTTTAAATGATGGCATAACACTGGTAGATTCCACTATTGATTGTAACGTGCTTATGACCTCCAATACGTACAAATTATATTTTGTGTTTAGTCCCTCTAACTCGATTTTTTGCTCATATAAATTTCTTAATTCATCTACACTTTCCATTGTTAAGTCTTTTTCATGAGTATATACTTTAATTTTTTGATATAGACTAATATCTTCTAATAAGTAAGAATAAGCTAAAAATTCAAAACTCTTTGGATCATGATTTCCTTCTTCCATGCGACAAGCTATTACATATTCATGTGCTTTCATATAGTCTTTGGAAGCGATAGAACGAAAGAAATTGTCAAATATGGTACCATCTTCATTCTCTTGATATGGAACTCTTTCTTCTAATTTTGCTTTTCCTGATTGTAATCTCTCTAATTCTTTTAATAGTTCCAAAACATAA
The DNA here is from genome assembly GCA_949948745.1 of uncultured Caryophanales bacterium. GTDB lineage: Bacteria > Bacillota_I > Bacilli_A > RF39 > UBA660 > Alloscybalousia. The sequence goes on along the minus strand of CATLHA010000003.1, from coordinate 2,913 downwards.
TGATTCATTCTACTATCATTTTCTTTTGTTTCATTTACTAGTTTGTTTTCTAGTACTTTTCTCGCTCTTACGTATTCTCTATTTTCTAATAATCCTAGTAGTTCTTCTTCTGTGATTGTCTCTTCTATTTTGTTCTTTTGAACTACTGTTGATTTAGCTTTTTTCATTTCTTTTATAATTTCACTTAGTAATGTATGATAGATTTTAAAAGCATTATTTTTTTCATCAAAATAAATACATTTTCCAATATTTTTGTATGCTGTATTATAGTCTTTTTTAAAGATAGCTCTATATAATATTCTTTTATAATCATTTCCTAAGTCATCATAAGATACTTCTCCAAGTACTTGAATACCTTTCTTATTTTGTACTTTTATTAAGTCCTGTAATAGAACTTTTATAGTATTTATTTTTGTAAATGAATATTCATTTGCATATTTACTTGCTTCTATTACATATTCTAAAGCTTTTTCATAATCTTTATCTTCAAATGAAGATAGAAAATTATCATAATTTTCTCTATATTTTTTAGAAGCCATCTCTTTCTCTTGATTTAATACAATTTCCTTTTTCTGTTGTTTATATAAACTCATTTCTGCAGCAGAAGCAAGCCTAACAAATAATTTTGTACTAATTCTAGTACTATTTCTTTTTCTTTTCTCTTTTGATTCGTAATCTATAATCTGTTCTTTTGCTTCCTTAAAGTCACCAGCCAATGTAGCATACTTAAACTTTACAAATGACTCATATATTGAACCTTTCTCATATTCCTCATTAGTAACTAAAATACTTCCGTCTTCTAAAAAACTGAAATCCAGGTTTTCCTCTTTCAAAATTTGTTTTAGTAGACTAAATTGAAGAAAAAGATGATTATCATAATTATGATTGGTTCTTACTTCCATATTTTTACATAGTGCCTTATATGCACCTTTATAATCTGCTTCATCGATTATTTTTCTAGTAAATTGATTGAAATAGGTTTGTTGATTCTTTTTTTCTTCCATGACTATTCTCCTTTTGTCAATATTTTTTGTTTTTCACTTATGAAAGGGTCATCTTTTCTAATAATTGTATACGGATGAGACTCTCTCCATATTTTTCTTTCTGGAGCTGCCATTTGCATTAATTTTATCGCTTTATCCATATGTAAAACGCCATCAAAATGATCTAATTCATGACAGATTACTGTACATTCTGTTCCCTCAAAGGTTTCTACATGTCTTTTTCCATTTTCATCATAGTATTCAATTTCCATTTTATATGGTCTTTCTACTAATCCAAAATTATCTAAGCAACTGGCACAAGCTTCCCAGTAAGTAGTTAATCCTTCTTGTTTTAGGATTTTTGGATTAATTAATACTCTTCCCTCATTATATTCTTCATCTAACCTAGAAAAATCTGTCTTTTTTAGATATAGAATACGTAGAGGTATTCCAATTTGAACTGCAGCCATTGCCATGACTAGTCCAACATTTTTACAATAGTAATCTAATTTTTCAATTACTTCTTTATAATTATCTTTTTCAAAGTCTACTTCTCTAGAAATTTGTCTTAAAAATTCTAAATCATTTTCTATTGTTTTTGTTTCTATTTCCATCATATCTATACACCTTCTTTATTTAAAATTATCACAAATTTTTCTATATTCGTCAATGTTTACAAGAAAAAGTAGAACATTAATTTTCTATTATTTCTTTATTTATATATGCATTTTTATAGGAATCTTTCGAAAAAGTTAATTTTTAATTTTAATCTAATATAGGTTTGATTCCAATTTTGGTACCTCTCACTCATGAGTATATATTCTTTTTCATATCCTTCTTCTATATAGATTTAAAAAGAGCATACATTTTAAAATGTATGCTCTTTTGATAAATTATTTTATTTTTGTTGTTCTTTAATCCAATTTTCTATTTTTTCTTGTGGAGTAAATCCAATATTTTTTTCTACTGGTTCTCCATTTTTCATTAAATATAAAGTAGGAATAGACATTACTCCATATTCATGAGCTAAATCTTCATGTTGATCCACATCTATTTTAATTACTTTGATATCCTTATACTGTTCTTCTATTTTATCTATTACTGGATGCATCATCTTACAAGGACCACACCATGTAGCATAAAAATCTACTAATGTAATTCCTTCCTTGATTTCTTCCTTGAAATTTTCATTTTTTAGTTCCATTTTTTCCTCCTATTGATATTGGTTAAGAATTGGTTCAATACCATAAATGTCGATTTTACCAGCGTCAATTAATTTTTTTACATATGAAGAAGTAATCATTTTGTGTTTTAACATAATTTCTACTATATTTTTATTTAAATCATTTACTGCCTCTTCTTCTGTATTTCCTTTTCCAATTACATAAATATCGTTTACTACCTCTACAATATTATTAGCAAAAGAAGACATCACTGGCGTTGATTTTAAAATTTTATTCGTTAATTTACTTTCGTCGAATGCTTTAATATTAAACATTGGTTGATTAAGAATTAATAAGATTACAAATGTAATTAAAAATCCTTCTATTAATCCAACGATAAATCCTAAAATTTTGGATGGAATACTCAAAATAATTGTCATCTTTAATATTTTTTCTAATATCCCGCTAATACTTATAATTACATTTAATATTGTTTCTAATAATGCCACTATAATTAAAAATGCAATTAGTTGGTAAATTAAAATATTTAATGCAGTTACACCTTCATAAATTCCTCCAAATTTAAAGAATGGTAAATGAAGACTTAAAAATTCTGCTAGTGGGTTTTTAAGATTAAATGCAAGAATTAAAACAATGATAAATCCAACTGTTGATACAATTTGTTTAATTCCTCCTTTTTTCATTCCGACAATACCATATAATAAGATTCCAAGTACAATCAAAACATCTACAATATTTTTAATATT
>CATLHA010000002.1 GCA_949948745.1 uncultured Caryophanales bacterium | reverse complement strand
GATAATGATGATTTAAAATTTAGAGTTATTGTGATTGATAAAACAAAATTAGATCATGAAAAATATAATCAAACTGAAAATGATTTTTATCATAAGGCATATTATGATATGCTAAAATATATTATTGTTCCTGGTAACTCATATAATATATATCCTGATATAAAAGATACAAATTCATATTATTATCATCAAGTAATGCTTGACTATTTAAGAATTAAAATGTCAGATACTAACAAAAAAACTATAAAAAAAGCTCAGCCAATTAGATCTTATGAAGCGCCAATATTACAAATTAATGATATTTTGATTGGAGCTTTATCTTATTATTATAGAAATTTATCTGGAAATAGTGTAAAACTAAATATTATTAGTGAGATTAGTAAATTATATCAAAGTAATTTTGATATATCATCATATTATAGTAATACAAAATTTAATATATTTATTTGGAAATCAAGAAATGATATCGACTATAAATAGGTGTGGGTTAACTGGACCATTACCCCAGACTACTACAGATGATGAATTATATGATTATTTCATAAAAAATATATATTATGGTGATTTAAAAATAAACGGAATGAAGGTTAAGGTATTTACTACGCCATTTGAAGATAATAGGATGCAGGGCTTTTTTCATTTAACTACTAAAACTCAAAAAACATTAGGCATAAAAATTAGAATGAAAGAATTGCGTGCTTATTTTATAAACTATGTTGCACCTATGATAAAAAACTATTTAAATTGTTCAAATTGTGATGATTTAAAGTGTAGTAAAATAAAAGTATGGACTGCTCCATATAAAAACACTAAAAGAACTAAATTATTATATAGTGATGGTTTATATAGTTATATAATAATCCTAGAGAAAAACAAAAATGAAATGTATATAATAAGTTCATATTTGATAGATGAACCTGGATATTTACAAAATGTATTAAAAGAATACAATAAATATAAAAAAGTCTCTAAAAATTAAGAGACTTTTAAATACATATAAACGGATAACGCAACTAATAAATAGTTGCGTCTCCAGGACTCATATAACCCTTGGTCATTGAGTAACTAAATTGTAGCACAAATTATATTTGAAGTCAATCCATGGATTTTATGTATGTACTACATTATATAGTATTTCCGTTAATTGAGAAACATTCTTATTATTTAAGTAACTATTTGTTTTATCTTTTGACAGTTCATTTTATTGAAGTCCTTTTTATAAGAAAATTTACAAATAAAATTATTAATATAATTTTCTCTTTTATGATATTTTGTCTTATTTTCTCATACATTAGTGTAGGAGGGAGAATATGAATTATATCTTACAAAATGGAGTTTGTTCAAAGAATACAATTTCTAATACGGAAAAAGCTATTTCTCTTGCACTTTCTGATCAAAGGGTAGCTGGTGTTAGTTTAAATTTATATATGACTCGTGATTTCAAAATTGTAATTTCATCAAGTGATATTCTTGAAAAAAAGCCAAATGTTAAAATTTCTGATTCTACTTTAAGTGAACTTCGAGCTCATAATATTGGTACTAGGGTCAATCGTGAGACAATTTTAACTTTAGAAGAGGCATTGAACCATTTTTCTAAAAACACAAAAGAATTTATTTTTACTTTAGGAGACTGTGGTCCTGATAATAAAAAATTTGTCGAAACAGTTGCTTCTGTTATCAATTTATATCCTAATTGCTCTATTTATGTTAAAAGTTGTGTGGTAGAAAATGTTTTGTATCTAAAAGAATTACTACATTCTGCAAAAGTGGGCGCAATTATTTTAGATAAAAATCCATATTTTTGGAAACAAAATTTAGATTTTTATTCTTTAGATAATTTTGAACTTCTTTCTTATTATGTGGATGATTATATTAATCAGACAACAGGTAAAAAGTATTCTTTGATGGTAGAAGATATTTCTGATGAAAAGGAAGCTTTATTGACAATTCAAGAATTAAAAAAAAGATTAGGGTGTCTATCTATGATTGTTAGTACGTGGTCTGATTTAAATGAGTTTTATACTCCTTGTCAAAAAATGGTTGAAAAATTAGAAGGAATCAAATGATTCTTTTTTCTTTTCCATTGATATGAAGTATGATATAATCTTTTTAGAAAAGTAAAGGTGATGTTGGTGAAAAGAGTACGATTTTTAATTTTTTGTCTTTTTTTGTTTCTTATTCCAAATTTTGTATTCGCAATGAATGAAGTAAATGTCTATTTCTTTTATAGTGATGATTGTAATATTTGTAGTCAAGAAAAACCATATTTGGAGGCTTTAAAACAAATTTATCCTAATATGAGAATTTATAAATATGAAGTTTCAACTGATGCTAATTTGGCTTTGATGAATCAAGCAAAAGCACTTTATGGAGTAAATGAAACGGGTGTTCCATTTACTATTATAGGGGATACTCCTTATCTAGGGTTTTCTCAAGGAAAAAAATCTTCTATGCAAAAGTCAGTATATCAATTTTCAAAAGCTGCTTATGAAAATAAATTCGGAACTACAGTTTTACAAATAGGGTATCGTAATGATTTAGAAGGGGAACCTATTGAATATAAAGAAAATAGTGATTATGTAATTGAGGAGACTGGTACTCCAACTATTACAGAAAATAAAACTACAAAAAAACCATTGGATACAAGGTATCGTACTAGTATCATTTTAATTTCTGTTGGTTTTATGCTTACTCTTGTTGTTATATTAATTACTATATTTGAAAGGAGACATCGTATATGATGACATTATTTACAGTTTTAATTATTATATTAATTATCGTAATTGTAGTTTGTGTTGTTTTATTAATGCGCCTTTCAGGGCAGGAAAGTCAGTTTATGGAAGTTTCTGATCGATATTTAAAAGATATTGGGAAAAGTTATACGAAAAATAAATTTGCGATGACAATTTATGAATTATATCGAGATATTATTGATGGGGTGCAACAAGAAAACTATGAATTTTTAAGAGATGTTTTATCAGATGAAATTTATAACAATTATTTGATAGGAATCAAACTTAGTAAAGAAAGACAGATTAAGAATGTTGTTTCAGATATGAAACCCGTGTTTGCGAAACTGGTTAATTTAGTTGTTAATGGAGATACTGAAATAGCGAAAGTATGGATTCGTGTTTCTTATATTGAATATGCTTTGGATATGACACCACTTACAGAAGAGCAAATGAAAATTGTAACAGGGGAGAGAATTGTTAGTGGTAGTAAGACTAATAGAATGGAAAAAGAATATATTTTAACTTTAGTAAAAACACATACACCAAAAGAAAGTGTTGTTTGTCCAACTTGTGGTTATGTTTCAGATGTTATTATTAGAAATCGTTGTGTTCGTTGTGGAACAGATGTTGTACAAAGAAGATTTCACTGGGTTATTGTAGGGAAAGAAGAAAAACCTTTATCAAGATAAATATAAAAAAACTACTGTTCAGTAGTTTTTAATTTTATTATTTTTTCTATAATATTCTTTCATATTTTCTATATATATTTCCATATTGGTATTATCTATTACCATGTCAAATTCGTCACTGACATTCATATACTCAAAAAGTTGTTGCCACCAGTTTTGTAAGGTGGATGTAAATAATAACCAATCTTTTCCATATATTTCTGTAAGATAGGAATAATCTCCTTCTAATAGTGCTTCACTTAAAATACTATCTTGTTCTTTTAAAAAAGAGTCAATAAATGGAAGAAATGCTTCATATGCACATGTATCTCTTACTTTACAATTTTTTGGATTATCAAATATATAGATTCCTTTTTTATGTAATTGCTCCGCTATATTCATCGCATGATTTTGTACATTGATTTCATTAATAAAATCTGGTAAAGGTTGCTTTTGAATCGAATGAATTATTTCATGAATTAAATCTACATCTAATCCTTCTTCTTTTGCTAGTTTCTTTCGATTGATAGGGTAATAAATATATTTTGTGCAATTTCCATCGATATTAAATCTACCAAAATGCGTTGATTTGTGAAAGGATACATTATATAAGCAAAAAGCGTCTGTCAAATTCATTGTTTTTCTTAAATTATTTATATAAGGAGTGTTACTTTCTAGAATTTGTCTATAAAAAGTTTCTTTTACTAAATTTCTTTTTTGTAAAAATTCTTCTATATTTTCTTGACTTATTGTTGACATATCAATTCCTATTTCTTGAAATTTACAAAGTGCTTGCTTTTGCTTTTTTAATAAACTTTTTTTTATATTGGATGGAGTATTATTGTCGTTTATTAAGTTTTTATTTTCCTGGCTTAGAAAATCTATCCAACTATTTTTAAAATCTCCTCTAGTAAATAGACTTATTACATCATTTATAAGTTCTTCAGGTATTATGATGTTGAAATAATATTCTATCATTTGTTTTAATGTAGGGATTAGTAACTTCTTTTTCTTTTGTTTCATTTTCATAAAGTTTAAAAATCTTGTTTGTATTTTTAGTTTATCTAAGTTGCTTAATTTTTCTTTTGTAGTAATCATCCATTTATAATCTTCTTCTGGAGTTGAAGAGAAAACAAAAATTGTTTCATTAATTCTATTCGTGATGACCTCTCGATATTTTTCCCCAAATTCAGTAATAATTTCTTCTATAATGAGTGGTTTTAAGTATTCAAATTGTTTTTTATAATTTATCATATTCTTTTTTCCTTTTGTGTAGTATTATAACATGATTCAAGAGGAAAATAAAAAAACTAATTCATTATTTTTTTGAATTAGTTTTTTTTCTAATATAATTCACTTTTTAATAGATCAATATTACTTTTCATAATAGAAATATAATTTTCACTATTGTCTCTTTCTGTATCTGTCATATTATCTATCTTTTTGAAGGTTAGTGTTGGTATACTTGTTTCTTTTATAATATTATTTACAGTATTATTTTTAGTTGTTTTTTCAAGTATAAATATATGATTTATTTCTTTCTTTTTAATTAAGTCTTTTACTTCATTAATTGTTTTTTCTGTAACTGGATTTTTAGTATCATCTAGTGAAATTACTGTAAATCCATATTTTTCTAAAAATAGAAGTACATCACTATTGACTACAATTGTTTTTCTAGTAGCATTTGTTGCGGTTAATCTAATTTCAGCATCTAATTCTGAAAGTTCAATTTTTATATTTTGAAAAGCTTCATCAATTTCTTTTTTTAAATAATTATTTGTAATGTATTCATTTAATCCATCTCTTATATTTTGACTAATCATTAATAGGTTAGAGGGATTAAGCCAAAGTTCTTCCTTTCCATAGAAGGTTTCCATACCAGAGGTTGCATCAATAATCATTAAATTTTTATTTTTTTCTAATAATTCTAGAGCTAAATCTTTATCGTTATCTAATCCACTATAAATAAATAATTCTTTTTTACTATAGTCATTAATTCTTTTCTGACTTAAATGATAATTATCAATATCTGTTCCATCTGGATAAATAGAGGTAACTAGAGAGTGACTTCCATATAGGTAATTTGCTATATATTCATATGGGTAGGCAGTAGTTACAATTTCTACTCCTTCTAAATTATCTTTTTTAAAACATCCTGTACATAAGAATGTGAGTAACATTATACTAAGAATTAATCTTTTTTTCATTTTTTTTATTCTCCTTTTTTTCTGGTACTGGATCGTAACCAAAACCTCCCCAAGGGGCACATCTTAAGATTCTTTTTATAGTTAGAAAAGAACCTTTGAAAGCTCCATGTTTTTTAATAGCTTCAATTCCATAATTAGAACAAGTTGGTTCATATCTACAACTATTATGCCAAGGACCAGGAATTAATTGATAAATTTTGATCCATCCAACGAGTAGGTATTTCATATCCTTCACCTAAGAACTATTCTACTATTTTTTATTTTTTTTTACAATATTAATACTAAAACTTACGTGGGAAACTATGAAAAATAAATGTGTAATTTATTATTTTCTTCTTTTCTTTCAATTATAAAATATGTTCCTTTCCTTGATTAATCCCTAGTTTTGTAGTACCATATATTGTGGATTGGGACTTTTAAAAAATATGAAAAGAGGGTGTTGATAGTGGATGAACTATTTCAAAAATTAGGGATTATTCCAAAAAATCAAAAATTATATCAACTAGCGTTTTCTCATTCATCTTATGTTCATGAAAATCATTTAAAATCTGATTATGAGCGGTTAGAATTTTTGGGAGATGCGATTTTAGATTTAGTCATGAGTGATTATCTATATAACCATATGGATGTAAAAGAAGGAGATATGACTAAAATTCGCGCTAGTTATGTTTGTGAAAATGCATGTTTTACCTATGCTTCTGATTTGGGATTTAGTAACTATATTAAGGTTGGTCATGGAGAAGAGTTAGAAGGTGGACGTTATAAGAAAGTAATTCTTGCGGATATTTTTGAAGCATTCATGGGCGCAATTTATTTGGATTTAGGGTTTGATACAGTTCGTAGAGTTCTTCTAGATATTATTATTCCTTATTTTAATAATCCAGAAGTTATATTCTTTAGTGATTATAAAAGCTCATTACAAGAATTTATTCAAACAGAACAGAGAGGTTTAAAATACGATTTAATTAAAGAAGAAGGTCCTGCTCACAATAAAAGTTTTACAGTAGAAGTTAGTGTTGACGGCATTGTTTATGGTGTTGGTACTGCACATAGTAAGAAAGAAGCAGAACAAGAGGCTGCAAAAAGTGCACTAGAAAAATTAGCAACCATTGATTAAAAATGAAATATACGTTATAATATTAACGTTTTCTTGGGGGATTTTAGTATGAATATGAAATTAGATTGGTTTAGTCTTTTTAAGATGGAGGTAATGTCTTTATCTGCATCTTTTCAAGAAGTAAAAAAAGAAGTTGTTGTGATGATTGCGACAAATGAATGGATATTGGAAGATATTGATTTAAGTAGAAGTTTTCAAAATTTACAAAAGATGATGAGTGAAAGTGAAACAGATTTAGATGAGTTAGTAAAAGAAATTAATCATATAGAAGATAGTTCTGTTTCTTTTGATGTAGAGGATTTGGAAGATGAACTTAATTTTATTCATGAAAATGTTCGTTTAGAGCATGAATATGTTTCTCATATGGTTGATTATATGGAGGCAGTGAGTGGACCAATTGTGAGTCTACCAGATTTAGATGCTTGTGATAAGGTTTGTAAAAAGTATCCTTCAAAAGATAGAGAACTTTTGCAAAATATGAAACAAAATCATCACTTAGTAAAACTATTAAGAGAAGAAAGGAGAGAAAATAGTTTTGAGTAAAATTAAAATTTTTAGTTTGGGTGGATTAAACGAGAATGGAAAAAATATGTATATTGTAAATGCTGACGAACATATTTTCGTTTTTGATGCCGGTTTAAAATATGATAATCATTCAATGCTTGGAGTTGATTATATTGTACCAAGTATTGATTATTTAATAGAAAATAAAAATAAAATAGAAGGTATATTTATTACACATGGACATGAGAGTAATATGGGGGGAATCAGTGATGTATTGTTGTCTCTTCCAGAACTTCCTGTTTATGCGACAAAATATACGATGGAAATTGTAAAGAGGGATTTATTAGAGGCAGGAATTACTTCAGCTAATCTAAAGGAAATTAGGCCACATTCTAAGTTATCATTTGGTCATGATTTAACTTTGTTTCCAATTAGTGTAACACACTCTATTCCTGATGCTGTATGTTATGTTCTTTATACAAAAGATGGAGCTATTTGTTATACAGGAGACTTTGTTTTTGATTCTACTATGATGGGACATTATAAAACAGATATTGGGAAGCTTGCCTATGTTGGAAAACAAGGGGTATTATGTTTACTTTGCGAATCTTTTTATGCAGAAAAGGTAGGGCATACTTCTCCTAATAATCGAGTAAGTGGAGTTATTCGAGATGTTCTTAATCATAATGAAAATCGTATTGTTGCGACTATTTTACCAGCGCACATTTATCGTGTTCAAGAAATTTTTGATGAGGTAATGAAGACGAAAAGAAAAATTGTTGTGATGGGAAAAAGGCTACAAGAATTAATTAATAAATCAATTGAAATGAATTATTTAACAATTGATAAAGATCGTATTGGAGATTTATCTAATTTAAATGATAAAGGTGTAATTGTTTTAATTTCTGATGAAAAGGAAAAACCATTTGCCAATTTAGAGAGAGTGGTAAAAGGTTTTGATAAATATATTAAACTTCGTGATACGGATACTATTTTTATTACAGAACCTAGCTATGAAGGAATTGAAAAACGACTAGCTATGGTGATGGATGATATTGCACGTATTCATGTGAATGTTGTTTGTTTATCTAGCAAAAAACATTTACTTCATCATGCTTCAAGAGAAGATTTAATGCTTATGATTAATTTAATGAATCCAAAGTATTATTTTCCAGTCAAGGGAGAATATCGCCATCAATATATGAATGCAACCATTGCTGAAGAATTAGGAATTCCAAAGGAAAATATCTTGTTAAAATTAAATGGGGATGTTGTTGAGTTTGAAAATGGGAATCTAGTAGATAATCGTGAGCATATTTCAGTTGGAGAAATCTTAGTTGATGGAAAAAACAATGGAGATATTGGAGAACTTGTTTTAAAAGATAGAGAGATGCTTGGAGAAAATGGGATTGTTATTGTTAGTGCAACATTAGATAAAGCAACCAAAAAAGTTTTAGCTGGACCTGAAATTGTAACTCGTGGATTTATCTATGTAAAAGAACATCAAAATGTAATTGATCAAGCGAAAGAATCTTCTCTAGAGATTATTGAAAGAAATATAAACTTTGAACAACATCGTGTTGATTATACAAAGATTAAGAACGAAGTTCGCGAGGTTTTAGGTAAGTATTTTTATAAAGAAACTGAATGTAAACCAATGATCATTACAGTAGTTCAAGAAGTTTAAGAGCCTTTTAGAGGTTCTTTTTTCTTATCTTTTTCTTGCTCAAATTCTTCTTTCATGGTATAATAACCCAAATTTAAAAGAGGGGTTATCTATGGAATATGTTGTAAATGGAGAGATTATTACTATTGATGAAACTAAGAGACCTTATGGAGAAGGCTCTGAGGGAAAGCTATTCTTAAAGAATGGTAATCTTTATAAAGTTTATCATAAAGAGGATTTGCGTACATATAAAGATAAATTTTCATATCATGCTTTGTTATGCTCTATTGATACAAAACATGTAAATTTACCAGATTCATTAATGTATGAGAATACAGATAGTTTTTCTTATGCTGGATATGTGACTAAGAAGGTTGGCAAAACAAAAAATAGACATGGTGCGACTAAGATGGATGGAAAGTCCTTTCTTCAAAATTTAACTATTTGGGAAAATGATGCTTCCATTTTAGCAGAAAATTATGTATTGATGGCAGATGTTGGATTCCATAATCATGTTTATGATGAGGAAGAAAAAGCTATGTATATTCTTGATCCTGGTAGATATCAATTGAAAAGTATGTTTACTAAAAATGATTGTCTTAGATGTAATTTAAGACAGATTGATGAATTAGTTAAACAAATTGTTTTTCAGGATATGATTAAATGCCCAGAAATTTCTAAAAGAAAGATGGATATACTTATGAATATGAGAAAAGAAACTGGTTGTTCTATGCATGAGTTTTTAGAACAATCCCTTGATTTTGAGGAATATAGTACTGTTTCTGAATATTTTATTGAAAAATCTCGTTATATTCGTTAGTGCAAAAGATAATATTAAATAGATTCGTCAAAATTCTTTTTCTATTTTAATATACTTATGTTATAGTGAAGATAGGTGGAAATATGAAAAAGAAAAAAATGGGAGTACTGGTTCTAATTTTTCTTTTGTTGATTCTTATTGTTAGTGCAGTAATTTTTCTTAGTCATCAAGCAGAATTGAAAAAAGAGAAAAGGGAAAAAGCAAAGGTTTTAGAAATAAAAAAGGCTTTTTCTAAGGAAGTGTTAACAACAAGTAAAAAGAAACTCTATAAAAAAGAGAATAATCAATATATAGAAGTTGGATTTATTGAGAAGGATATTTTTTTGCCATTGGAAGTATCAAGTATTAAAACTTCTTCAGATATTTATTTTAAAATTCAAGGCTTTGATTATTACATTGATTATCTTGATATTGAAAGAACTTCACATATAGTGAATAATTCTTTGGAACATTTCGTTTCTACAAAGAAAATTACTACAGAACAGACAAATTTATATAAAGAGGGTACTCTAGTGTTTACAGTGAATGACTCTTTTACTTTTGATGTTTTGTTGGAAAAGAATCAAAAATATTATGTATCTTTCTTAGATGATATTTACTATATTCAAGATAAGTATGTTTTGGAAGAAATATCTAATTCAGCATTAGAAAAACTCAGTGTATTATCATTTGATTCTAGTATTTCTTTAGAAAAATTAGAGGAAGTATTGTCCTTATTAAAAGAACAAGGATATTCTACAATTACAATTCAGGATTTTGAGTATTTTGTTACTAACTTAGGAAAATTAAAGGAAAAGTCTGTTCTTTTACTTGGAGATGAGAATTTAAAAAATACTTATTTACAAACATTTAGTAAATACTCTTATTATTTAGAAACAAATATAGGTGATTACTTATTTCAAGATGGTGATCAACAAATTAGTGCTTCTGATATTGTTTATTATCGATATGTAATTTCTAATACTACTACTAAATCTAGAGTTACTGATATATTGAATGGTATTAAAAAAGTAGTGGATAACCCTATACAAGTAGCAGTACTAAATTATCACTTTTTCTATGATTCTAGTAGTGAGGCATGTAATGAAAGTATTTGTCTTTCTACTGAAAACTTTAGAAAACAACTTGATTATTTGAGAGATAATGGATATAAAACATTAACGATGCAGGAATTTTATGATTGGAAAATGGGATATATTGAGGTTCCTAAAAAGTCAGTATTATTAACAATTGATGATGGTGCAATGGGGACAGATACTCATTTACCTATGATTTTAGAAGAGTATCAGATGCATGCTAGTTTATTTTTAATTACAGGATGGTGGGATGTGTCAAAATATCAAAAATCATCGTATTTAGAAATTTATTCTCATGGAGAAGAACTTCATCATGATAATTATTGTGTTGGAACTTCTTGTGGATATAAACCATTAATGCTATCAAAAGATGAAATTGTAGCAGATTTGAAGTTATCTCTTTCTAAATTGTCTAATAATAAACTTGCTTTTTGTTATCCTTTTTATAGAACAAATAAAAATTTAGAAAATGCTTTAAAAGAAGTGGGAATTTCTCTTGCTTTTGTAGGTGGAAATAAAAAAGCTAGTAAGAATGTTTCAAATTATTATATTCCAAGATATGTTGTTTATAAAGGAACTAGTTTAGATCAATTTATTAAAATGGTCTCTTAATAAAATGTGCAAGTTTATATTGTTATTATTATAAAATGGTTACAAGAGGAGTAAGAAAAAATTGCTTTTTTTACTCTTTTGTGTTATAATACGAGCCATATTGAAAGAGGGGAAAGGTTATGACTATTTCAAATTTAAATTATTTTTGTAGTACTATTCAAGAAGGTAATATGAATACCAATTCTGCATTTTATAAAGAAGGAATGACAAAAGAGGAAATCAGAATAGATTTTACTCTTAGAAGAATAGCTTTAGGAAAGACAGTTGGGTTTGATGGATTAAAAGTGGTTACTCCAATTCAAAAAGCAAGACCAGATTTTACTGCAACTTTTCAAAATAAATCTAGTGAAGAGCAAGAAAATATTATGAAGAAGTATAATTCAAAATATCAAGATGGTTATTCTGTCCGAGTTACTTCTGATATGATTCAAGAATATAATGATTTATACGATTTGGATATTTACGCAGATATTTTAATGATTGGAAAGGATCTTCCTAGGGTTGCACTTGCTTATCCAGTTGCTGATTGTCCAGTTGTTTTTGCAGAAGATACAAAAAATAAAGTAGTCGCTATGGCTCATTGTGGTGGAGAATATATTGATCGTGAATTACCATCACAATTGATTGATGCTTTAAGAAATGAAACAGATGTTAAGAAAGAAGATATTTTGGTACATGTGACTCCACATGCTCAAGCAGAGAGTTTTACCTATGATTGTATTCCAAGGTGGATGGAACATACTAATCTTTGGGAAGATGCTAC
The DNA here is from genome assembly GCA_949948745.1 of uncultured Caryophanales bacterium. Classification (GTDB taxonomy): domain Bacteria; phylum Bacillota_I; class Bacilli_A; order RF39; family UBA660; genus Alloscybalousia. The sequence goes on along the minus strand of CATLHA010000002.1, from coordinate 75,693 downwards.
TTATATGGAAAATGATCTCTTACATATTGATATGAAATCAGCTATTTGTAAACAATTATATAAACAAGGAATTAGTGCTTCTAATATTTATATATCTAATATTGATACAATTACAGACCCTAGATTTTATTCTAATAGTGCAGGACGTTTTCATTTAGAGAAAAGAGGAAGATTTTATGCAGGATGTTTTTATAATGAGGAATTAGAATCTAATTGTCAACTAAAATTAAGAAAATAAAGTGAAGGAATGGAATTTTGTTTTCATCCTTTTTCTTTTGTGTTATAATAGACCCAACTTTATTTTTTGAGGTGGTATTATGTTAAAAGCAAATTTACATTATTTTTATACAACAATTGCAGATGGTAATATGAGTATTGATAAAAGATTTTATGATGATACTTTAAGTGCCTCTGATATAAAAAAAGATTTTATACTTCGGCGTAAAATTGTTGGTGAAAGAGAAGGATTTGATGGATTAAAGATTATTACTCCGATTCAAAAAACAGAATATTCTGCGGAAAAAAATTTTGGCGGAAAAAGAAGCAAGTTTACTAGTTATCCAGATGGTGCTTATGTTAAAATTACAAAAGATATGATTCATTCTTTTACTGATCTTCAGGATTTCTATGTTTTTGCAGATATTGTAATGATTCATCCTAAGGTTCCAAAGGTGGCGGTTGCCTATCCAGTTTCTGATTGTCCAGTACTTGTAGCTAAAGATAATAAAAAACAGTTAGCAGCAGTTTGTTATTGTGGTGGAGAGTATATTGATAGAGAACTTCCAATTCAATTAATTGAATCTTTAAGAGAAGAAGCGGATACTAAGACAAAGGATATTTCTGTCTATATGGGTCCTCATGCTTCTAGGGATTCTTTTATTGATCGATGTGGTTTTCCAGAATGGATGAAAAATTATAATAATGTTTGGGGTAATGGAATTGTTACAGACTATCGTGGACATTTCTATATCGACATTGAAACAGTTATTCGTAGACAATTGGAAAAAGCAGGAGTTTCTAAAGATATGATTTTTTCATCTTTAATTGATAGTGGGAGAGATAAAGAATTTTATTCTGCATCAAGAAATACATATAATGAAGAAAATCAGGGATATTTTTATACAGGATGTTTTTACGATGATAAATATGAAAATACTAGAAATAAGGTTAAGAAATATTTCTCAGGAAGATAGATTTAAAATATGTGGTTATTCTACATATTTTTCTTTTAAATAAAGGATATCTAATGAAAAATTCATTGACTTTTACTTTTTTCTATGATAATATTTTAGATGTTTGAAGCCTTTATAGGAATCAAACCACATTGAAAAGGTTCAAAAAGTCAAATGACTACCTTAAGAGTGAGTCTAGAAAACTAATAAAGGAGGTATATTCATGAACGCAGTTATTAAAACAGGTGGTAAACAATATCTTGTTTCTGAAGGAAGTGTAGTTTTCGTTGAAAAATTAGCTTTAAACGAGGGAGACAAAGTTGTTTTTGATGAGGTTTTAATGCTTGATAGTAAAGTAGGAAATCCTTACGTTAAGAATGCAACTGTTGAGGGTGTTGTTTTAAAACAAGGAAAGAGTAAAAAAATTCGTGTCTTCAAGTATAAATCAAAAGACAGAAGTAATAGAAGAACTCTTGGACACAGACAACCTTATACAAAAGTTGAAATTAAAAAAATTAATGGGTAAGTTTAATGATTAAAGTAAATGTCGAGAGAGAAGATAAGACAATAAGTAAAGTTACCATTTCAGGACATGCAAATTATGCTGATTTTGGAAAAGACATTGTTTGTAGTAGTGTTAGTAGTATTGTGATTACGACAGTAAATGGTATCTTAAAAATTCGTTCTAATTATCTAACAGTTACTGAAAAAAAAGATATGATGATGATTCAAATTTTAGAAAAAGATGAAATCTGTTATAAGTTAATTGAAAATATGATTTCTTTATTGGAAGAATTATCAGAAAGTTATCCAAAAAATATTATAGTTAAGTAGGGAGGAAAAAGAATGAACAGATTAGTATTAAATATTCAATACTTTGCTCACCATAAAGGACAAGGTTCTACATCAAATGGTCGTGATTCTGCTGGACGTAGATTAGGAGCTAAAGCTGCTGACGGTGAATTCGTTACTGCTGGTTCTATTATCTATCGTCAAAGAGGAACTAAAATATTCCCAGGAAATAATGTTGGTCGTGGAAATGATGATACATTATACGCTAAAGTTAGCGGAATCGTTAAATTTGAACGTGTAGGTAGAGATAAAAAGCAAGCTAGTGTTTATGCTGTAGAAGAATAGTTTCGACTATTCTTTTTTTCTTAATAAAAAAACAAAAGGAGTTGGTTATATGAAACGAGAAAAATCATGTGGTGTTATTGTATTTCGTAAGAATTTAGAAGATGTTGAAGTGTTATTAGTTCATCATAATCTAGGTCATTGGGGATTTCCAAAAGGGCATGTAGAGCTTGATGAAACAGAAGAAGAAACAGCAATTCGTGAAGTGTTTGAAGAAACAGGAATTGAATCTACGATTGTTTCTGATTTTAGAAAAGTAATTACTTATTCTCCTTCTTCAGGTGTGGAAAAAGATGTTGTCTTTTTTCTAGGAATGCCAGTTGGGGATCATATTATTCCTCAAGTTACAGAAGTATCTGAAGCAAAATTTATAAATATTAAAGAAGCACTACATTTAATTTCTCATGAGGATGAAAGAGGATTATTAAAACAAGCAGTAGTTGTTTTTGAAAAAAATTTATAGTTACAGTATGAGTGTGTCAATAGTTAGTGTGTCAATAGTTAGTGTTGATGTAGAAGGTAAATTGTGGTATAATATCCACCGTTTATAGGGGATGGAAGTCATGAAGGGATATCACTTAACTCAAGTAAAAAATTTATATGGTGAAGATGGTATAGGAGCAAAAGGATTAATTCCACAATGTGGAGAAAGAAGCCGTAGTGTTGGAGACAATAGAGAAGTTATATGTTTTACTGCTAATTATTATACACTTAAGGTATGGTGGCTATTTTTATACCACAAGTTAAATCCGAATGAATTATGCGTATTAACTTTTGATGTACCAAAAGAGAAAACAAAAAGGAGTAACACAGAATTTACTATCGATTATATACTTCCTCCTGATCATATTAATGTTGCTTCTTTTTATAATAAGGATACTTGTGAAGTAATTCCTTTTTATCTGTTTCAAGAAGGTAAAACCATAAATTTAGGTTGGGGACTTGATGAGAAAGCTATTGAAATAGAAGTACTGGAAACACCTTTAAAAAAATATTTAGATGGTTCGTTTTGTTGATGAAATGAAAGAAGATATTTTAGTATGTAATTTATTGTCTGGTTCTTTTGATGAGTTACTAAAAGAACCTAGAAATCCTGAAAAAATAGAAATAGGAAATAGTTATATTGTATCAATAGACGGAAGAAGACCAATTGGGTATCTTCATTTCTATGAATTATCTTTTGATCATATGTTAGAACTTCGATATGCGATTCATCCCGATTATCGTGGATATCATTATGGAAGTGCTTTATTATCGCAGGCAACAGATTTTTCTTTTTTTAAGTTTCCAATGATTTCTGGAACACGTTTAATTATTCATCCAGAAAATTTTAAAAGTAGAAAATGTGCGCTTCATGCATTCTATCAAGAAGAAGAAAATCATTTAAATCAATATGTAAAATATAGAAATAAAATTTAAAGTCGTAGTATATTATTTTTAAACATGATATACTTTGAATAGATTTTGTTTATAAAAGAAAGGAGTGGTACTTATGTTTATAGATGAAGTAACAATAGAGGTTCATGCTGGAAATGGCGGAGATGGTTGTCTTGCTTTTAGGCGTGAGAAATATATTCCGATGGGAGGTCCATTTGGTGGAAATGGTGGACGTGGAAGTAATATTGTTTTTAAAGTAGATACTGGTCTTCATACATTATTGGATTTACGTTATAATCGAATTATTAAAGGAAAAAAGGGAGCGAATGGAGAAGGTAAAAATTGTCATGGAAAAAACAGTGAAGATGTGATTATTCGTGTACCACAAGGAACAGTAGTTACAGATTTAGATAGTGGCTTTGTTGTTGCAGATATGAGAGGAAAAGAAGATGAAGTCATTGTTGCTTATGGTGGACGTGGTGGTCGTGGTAATACTGCTTTTAAAACACAAAGCAACCCAGCACCTAATTTCTGTGAAAAAGGAGAACCTGGAGAAGTAAAATATTTAAAAGTAGAATTAAAACTTCTAGCTGATGTTGGTTTAGTTGGTCTTCCTAGTGTTGGAAAAAGTACGATTATTTCACAAGTGTCTAGATCAAAACCTAAAATAGCTGCTTATCATTTTACGACATTAACTCCAAATTTAGGTGTTGTAAAAGCCAATGATGGACGTAGTTTTGTTATGGCTGATTTACCAGGATTAATTGAAGGAGCTAGTCAAGGAGAAGGATTGGGTGACAGATTCTTACGTCATATTGAAAGAACTAGAGTTATTGCTCATGTACTAGATATGTCAGGATTTGAAGGAAGAGATCCATATGAAGATTATCAAGTAATTCAGAATGAATTAAAATCCTTCAGCGAAAAATTAATTCAAAAACCTCAAATTATTATTGCGAATAAGATGGATTTAGAAGGTGCCGAAGAAAACTTGAAAAAATTTAAGGAAAAAGTAGATGCTCCTATTTATCCTGTTAGTGCGATGAATCAAGAGGGATTAGATCCTGTTTTAACTGCTTTAGCAGATTTATTAGATTCTACTTTGGAGACTCCTCTTTATGATGAAGACCAAATGGAAGGACATGTCTTATATAAATTTAAGAAAGAAGAACCTTATACCATTACAAGAGAAGATAATGGAGATTTTACAATTCATGGAGATGAAGTTGAAAAAATATTTAGAATGGCAAACTTCCAAACAGATGAAGGAATTGCTCGTTTTACTAAGAGACTTCGTAAAATGGGAATCGATGATAAATTAGAAGAACTTGGTGCTCAAGAGGGAGATATTGTTCATTTATTAGATTTTGATTTTGAATATCGTAAATAATGAAAAATAAGAAAAAAGATATTGACATTCTAATACCTAGGGTGATAATATGGATTTTAATATTATTTTGAGGTGGTACTATGAGTGGAAATATTCTTTTTTTATTTTCTAAAATTAAAAAAGTACAATTTTGTTCTTTTGTATGTACTATTTCAGATAAGAACATATAAGCTTTTGGGTGCTTATGTGTTCTTTTGTTTTTGGAGGAGGAGTTATTTATGAAGTATTTATTGGATATTGAACAAATGAAAACAGATGGGGTTACCTATGAAAAATTATTATGGTTGATTTCTTCTGAGTACACGGAAGAGGAAATTGAAAAAATTAAACGTGCTTATGAACTTGCGAATAGCCTCCATCAAGGACAGTTTAGGCAAAGTGGTGAACCATATATCATTCACCCAATTAGTGTTGCTTATATTTTAGCAGAGTTACATGTTGATTGTGATACGATTTGTGCTGGATTACTTCATGATGTTGTAGAAGATACAGATATTACAGTTTCTAAGATAGAAGAAATGTTTGGAATAGATGTTTCTGTCATGGTAGATGGGGTTACCAAAATTAGTAAGCTTAATTTCTCTACTAAAGAGGAAGAACGTTTAGCGAATACAAGGAAAATTATTCTTACTTTGGCAAAGGATATTCGAACCATTATGATTAAGCTAGCCGATCGTCTTCATAATATGAGAACACTTCAATTTAAAAGCAGAGAAAAGCAAAGAGAAAATGCACTTGAAACAATGGAATTATATGTTCCAATTGCGTATATGCTAGGTGCTTATCGAATTAAAACAGAGTTAGAAGATTTATCTTTACGTTATCTTCAACCTGAAGAGTATCAAGAATTAAAAGAAAAGATGGAAGAAATAGAAAAGGCAAGTACTCCTTGTATTGAAGAAATGTTAGGAAAAATATATGAAATTCTTTCATGTGAAGATGCTCCTAGTGAAGTAAAAGTTCGTATGAAAAACATTTGTAGTGTTTATAAACGATTAAAAAGAGGTCGTACTTTGGATAACATTCATGACTTAATTTCATTTAAAATTATGGTAGATGAAGTAGATCGTTGTTACTTACTATTAAGACCAATTCATGAGACATATAAGCCGTATAATGGAAAAATGAAAGATTATATTTGTAATCCAAAGACAAATCAATATCGTTCCTTACATACAACTGTTTTTGGACCGGATGATCGTTTGGTTCAAATGCAAATTCGTACTTTTGATATGGACAAGGTTGCGTCATTTGGACTTGCTGCTTATTGGGGAATGCATGATGGAAATGAAAGAGAAATTATGCAACAACAAGTAAGAGAAAAATATCAGTTTTATGATTCCTTATTAGAAATTAATCATAAATTTGTAGATAATCATGATTTTGTTTCTCAAGTAAGAAAAGAAATTCTATCAGACAAAGTATATGTTTATGGATTAGGTGGAAAATTAATTGAACTTCCTGAAGGAGCAACTCCTCTTGATTTGGCTTATAAAACAGATCCAAAATTTGGAAACACTATCGACAAAGTAATTGTTAACGATAAAGAAGTACCACTTGATTATGTACTTCATACAAAGGACCGTGTTCGATTCTTGACGAATGCAATTTCTTATGGTCCAAACAGTGACTGGGTAGAAAAAGCACAGACAACTTATGCAAAACAGAAAATTTTAGAATCTCTTCCAGTTTATAAGAAGAATTAAAAAAATAATAGAGGTTGTTTATGAAAGAAAAAATATTAGTTAGCGCATGTTTACTTGGAGTCAATTGTAAATATAGTGGTGGAAATAATGAAAATGATAAGGTGTTTGAATACCTAAAAGATAAAGAAGTGATTCCTATTTGTCCAGAAGTATGGGGAGGGTTATCTACTCCTAGAGCTGCTGCTGAAAGAAATGGAAATCAAGTGTTTACAGAAAATGGAGATAATGTAACAGAGGCGTTTCAAAAAGGTGCCTTAGAATCTTTAAATTTAGCGAAAAAGCTTGGGGTAAAAAAAGCACTATTAAAAGCAAAAAGTCCATCTTGTGGAAGTGGAAAAATTTATGATGGAACATTTTCTCATAATTTGATTGATGGAGATGGAGTGACTGCTTCTTTATTTAAAGAAAATGGAATTGAAATTATTACAGAATTAGACTTATAGCCTATAAAAGATTGTCAAATTACTAGCAATCTTTTTTTTCTTATGCTATACTGTAAAAGAATAGGATGTGAGAATATGAAAGATAAAGAATTTTTAATTTCAAATGGTGTGAATATTGAAAAGAGTTTAGAACTTTTCGGAGATATAGAAACATATAATGGTACATTAAAAGATTTTGTGTCTGATGTTCCAGAAAAACTTAAAAAGATTAAGGAATATAAAGAAGTTTCAGATATGGCTAATTATGCAATATTAGTTCATTCATTAAAAAGTGATGCTCGTTATTTTGGATTTGAAACTTTGGGAGAAATGGCATATCAACATGAACTTCAAAGTAAAGCAAATGATATGTACTATGTAACAGATCATTTTGATGAACTTATGATGGAAGCTGAAAAAGCTCTTCGTATTGCTAGAGAGTATCTTGGTATAGCTACAACTTCCGATACTGCTCCAGTGAAGGATTCTGTAGTAAGAGATAAAACCATTTTAGTAGTAGATGATTCTAATGTAGTTCGTAATTTTATTCAAAAGATATTTAATGATACTTATGAGGTGTTGGTAGCACAAGATGGAAAGGAAGCACTTTCTATTATTATGGGAAATGCCAATAATAGTAACATTGTTGGGATGCTTTTAGATTTAAATATGCCAAATATTGATGGATTTGAGGTTTTGGAATATTTAAAAACACATAATCTTTTCTTAAAAATACCTACATCAGTAATTACTGGAGAGGCTTCTAAGGAAATGATAGAAAAAGCATTTACATATCCAATTGTTGATGTTTTAAATAAACCATTTAATGAACGCGATGTAAAGCGTATTGTAGAACGTACGATTATTTTTCATGATGCAATGTAAGGAAAGAAAGAGCTTTGGCTCTTTTTCTTTTTTAATTCTCTTTCTAACTAGTAGAGAATTTCTTTTCATTCTTTTATTTTTATGATATTATAGTACTGTTCTTAGAATATTCTAAGAAGACTTATATAAATATTAAGTAAGGAGAGGTTAATATGAGTGGACACTCAAAATGGGCAACAATTCACCGTAAAAAAGGGTTAATTGATGCTGAAAGAGGAAAAATATTTCAAAAATTAGCAAAAGAAATTTATGTAGCTGCAAAGGGTACGAATGGAGATCCTGATTCGAATCCATCTTTAAGAATGGTTATTGAAAAATGTAGAAGTCAAAATATGCCAAAGGATAATATTCAAAAAGCTATTGATAAGGCTGTAGGTGCTGCTGGTGGAGAAGACTTTGAAAGTATCCGTTATGAGGGATATGGACCAAATGGTATTGCTATTATGGTAGACTGTTTAACTGATAATCGTAATCGTACAGCATCTTTAGTTCGTTCTTCTTTTACAAAACGTGGAGGAAATTTAGGAACAGATGGTAGTGTAAGTTACTTATTTGAAAGAAAAGGTGTTATTGTTACCCAAAAAACTGTAGATGAAGAAGAATTGATGATGGCAGTTTTGGATAATGGTGCTCTAGATATGATTACAAATGATGATACTTATGAAATCTATACTACTCCAGATACTTTTTTACAAGTAAAAAAGGTAGTAGAAGAGATGGGAGTTACGGAGTTTATTACAAGTGAAATTACTTATGTTGCTTCTAATTTAGTTGAAGTAGAGGATGAGGAAGTAAAATCTAGAATTATTGCTTTAATTGAAACTTTAGAAGATATTGATGATGTTCAAGATGTATATCATAATTTAAGTGAATAGTTTTAGTTATATACTATAAGGGAGTTATTATGAAGAAGGCAGTAATGATTATAAATCCTCATAGTGGTAAGAAAAATAAAAATCAAATTAGTGATGATTTTTCTAAATATTTATCACTTTTTAAAAAACATGATTATGAGGTTACTTTATATAAATCGTATTATTCAGGTCACATTACAGAAATTGTAGAAAAATTAGAGGATGATATTGATTTAGTTATTTCTGTTGGTGGAGATGGAACATTAAATGAGGCTATGGTTGGAAATTTTAGACGAAAACATCGATTAGTATTTGCACATTTACCTTATGGTACTACAAATGATGTTGGTGCGATGTTTGGTTTTGGGAAAAATCCATATCGTAATTTACAATTGATTTTATCAGGGGTTGTTAAAAAAATTGATATTTGTACAATTAATGGTCATCCATTTATCTATTCTGCTGGATTTGGAAAATTTATGAATGTCCCTTATGAAACAAATAGAAATTTAAAGAAGAGATTAGGGAGAGGTGCATATATTTTACAAGGTGTTCGTGATTTCTTTCGTAGAAAAACACCTCTTTATGAAATTACATATGAGTTAAATGACGAAAAGTATCATGGATTATATTCCTTTGCTTTGATTTCTAATGCAAATCGTATTGCGGGAATCGATAATTTTTATCATAATGTTAAATTAGATGATAATCAGTTTGAGGTTGCTTTTTGTAATCTTCAAGCAAAGAAAGATATTGTTCGAAGCTTAATCTATTTGAAATTAAATGATATTACTAAAGTACCTGGATTTTATTTTCATAAAACAGATCATTTGAAAATTAAATTTCATGAAAAATTAAGAAAACCTTGGTGTTTAGATGGGGAAATTTTTGAATGTCCTGATAATACATATGATATTAAAATTGAACGTGGGGTGTCTATGGTAGTTTCTAAATCAGTTGTTCATACCATGTTTGTAGAAAAGGAAAATGATTTATGAAAAATTATCAAGTAAAAATGGAAGAAATCATTCAGGAAAACATTCAAAAAGAAAAGGTCCCAACTCTTTTGCTTCAAGCATGTTGTGCTCCATGTTCTAGTGCTGTATTAGAAAGAATTTCTAAATATTTTAAAATTACAATTCTTTATTATAATCCAAATATTTCAGAGGCAGATGAGTATCAAAAAAGATTAAACGAAATTATTAAATTTGTTTCTTTATTAAATACAAAATATCCCATTGAGGTTTTGCCTGGTAGATATGAGCCAAAAGAATTTTTTGATGCGATACGTGGATATGAACATTTAAAAGAGGGTAGTAAACGTTGTTTTTGTTGTTATAGGTTACGATTAGAAGAAACAGCAAAACTAGCTAAATTAGGAAATTATGATTATTTTGGGACGACACTTAGTATTAGTCCATATAAAAATAGTCAGTGGTTAAACGAAATTGGAGAAGAGTTGGAGGAAGAGTATAATATTTCTTATTTATATGCTGATTTTAAAAAGAAGAATGGATATAAAAGAAGTATTGAATTATCTTTAGAATATGGACTTTATCGACAAGACTATTGTGGATGTGTTTATTCTAAAAGTGAAAGAGAAGAAAGAGTTCGAGCTACTAAAAATATTGAAGATATTCTAAAAAATTAGAATATTTTTTTCTTTTTCACATATTATTTTTTGATTATCTATTTTTAAGGAGAGACTTTATGATAAAAAATAAAAATGATATGAATATTGAAGCATTTTGTATTGAAAACTGTTATAATTTAAAAAGATATGATGAACGAAATTTAAAGTTTCGAGCTTTTTCTAAAGAAAATTTCGTATCTACAAAAATTGTTACAGATGGTACTATTTTACAGGGGGAATTATGGATTGATAAAGATCCATCCTTTTTTGATTCAGATTTTAAAAAGGGAATTTCTCTTTATCGTTTAGATTTACAAATGGAAGAGATGGATTTCTTCCTAGTAGAAAAAAGATTTCTTGAGGCAAATCATGTAATTAAAGATTTATATATTTCTTCTACTTTTTTGGGAAATATTTCGGAAAGGTTTCAATTATCTTTATTAGAAGTTACTGTTTTTGGTAATGGTAAATTAAAAATTAGAAAGGTGTGATGTTATAGAAGTAAAAGTAGTAGTTGTTGGTGAATTGGAGGAAAATTGTTATATCTTAGTTCAGGATAATCAGTGTTTAATTGTAGATCCTGGTGATGAATATTCTAAAATAAAAGATGCGATTCAAGATTTTTCTGTATTAGGGATTCTTTTAACCCATCGACATTTTGATCATATAGGTGCTCTTGATGAACTTGTTCGTGATTGTGATGTACCAGTTTTTGAATATTCTGAAGTAGAAGAGAAGGAATATACTGTTGGTCCTTTTACTTTTCATATTGTTTTTAATCCGGGACATTCGAAAGACTCTATTCGCTTTGTTTTTGGAAAAGAAAAAAAGATGTTTGTTGGAGACTTTGTTTTTCTAAATTCTATTGGTAGAACAGATTTAGAAGGTGGAGATTATCAGGAAATGAAAAATTCCATTGAGGAGTTACTTTTAGAAAAAGAAAACTATGTATTATATCCAGGACATGGACCTAAAACCACTTTAGAATTTGAGAAAATTATGAATCCTTATTTTTAAAAAAGATTGACATTCTTGTCATTCTTTTTCCTTGTTCGAATATTGTCAAATTTCTTCATTTATGATATTCTTAATTTGAAAGTAGAAAGGGAGTATTTGTATGGGATTTGACGTATTTTTATTAATTATACTAATTGTTGCTGGAGTTTGTTTCTTTCGAAGATTAGATAGCAGTGTATATTTTATTGCATCGCTAGATATTTTCTTTCGAATTTTAACCTTTCTTCGTGATAATTTAGGTGTAGCGGAAATTAGTAGATTTATTAGAGAATATTTTCCAGAGAGTATTCCAGGTGTTATTTATAAATACACAGATGGAATTTTATCTAAGGTATTAATATGGGTTTACGTTTTAATGTTTATCGTGTTTTTATTTTATACTGTTCGAATTTTATGGAAAAAACGTTAATTATGAGAAAAGTAGAAGAGTTTGGTTAAACCAAGCTCTTTTTAATTTTTATACTTTTATTTTTGATTTCTTTAGTGTATAATTATCTTATAAAATAGGAGGCAGTTCATTCATGAAAAAAATATATACTAGTATTGATCTTGGAAGTTATGGAATTAAAATGATAGTTAGTGAATGTGTTCAGGGCGCTTTTCATGTATTGGCTGCTACTAATGTTCGTAGTAAAGGAATTATGAATGGGGAAATTGTAGATTTGGAAAGTGCTATCAGTTCTTTACAGAAAGCAAGAAAAAATATTGAAGAGATGATTGGAGTTTCTATAGATCAAGCGATTGTTTCTGTTTCTTCCAAAGATATTGATTTTAATATTGTATCAGGAGAGATTTCTCTTGATGAGAACCAATTAATTGACTCTAAGGAAATTGCTAAAGTCTTGCATGAATCTATTTTAGGAAATGTTTTAGAGAAGCGTGAATTAATTACGATTATGCCAATTTCTTTTTATGTGGATCATAAAGAGGGTGTAAAAGATCCCAAGGGAATGATGGGAACGAATCTCTCTGTGAAAGCTGTTATCACAACAATTCCTAAAAATTCCTTAAAACAGACTTTAACTTTATTAAAAAATTGTGAAATTACTCCTGTTGATGTTTGCTTTACTTCTGTTGGAGATTATTATGAAGCTAGAAATGCAGATGTTGATGGTGGGGTTAGTGCTGTTATTAATATTGGATATAGTCATATTGATGTTTCTATTTTTAATAAGGGAATTATGATAAAAAATGAAAGTATTGAGGTTGGGTCTCGAGAAATTGATTTAGAAATTATGAAAAGGTATTTTGTTAAAAAAGGAGTTGCTAGGGGGTTAAAAGAACATTTTGCAATTAGTAATACTAGGCATGCAGATGCAGGAGATTATGTAGAAGTTTTGAATCGTGATGGTGAAAAAGTAACCATAGGTCAACTTGAAATATCTGAGTTAGTTGAAAATAAGTTTTTAGAGCTTTTAAAACTTGCCAAAAAACAAATAAATCTCTTAACAAACCGAGAAATACGTTATATAATAATAACTGGGGGAATTAGTGAACTTGCTGGTTTTCAATATGTTGTAGAAAATGTTTTTGATCGAAGAGCTACAACTTTAGATATTAATACAATGGGTGTTAGAAATAATATGTATTCTAGTGCTCTTGGTATGATCAAATACTTTTATTATAAATTAGAATCTAGAGGAAAGACGTATTCGATGTTTAATGAAAGTCAATCTGAGGATTTAATATCATCAAATAGAAAAATGTCAGGAACAACAAACGAAAGTATTATTCAAAAAGTCTTTGGATACTTTTCTTGACGCTGAGGAGGATTTTTATGTTAAATAAATTGGAAATGGATCAGTTAGCTAAGATTAAAGTAATTGGTATTGGTGGCGGTGGATGTAACGCTGTCAATCGAATGATTGAGTCTGGTGTAAAGGGTGTTGAATTTATTGTAGCCAATACAGATTTACAGGTACTTAATAATTCTAATGCAGATATTAAGATACAGATTGGAGCGAATCTTACTGATGGATTAGGTGCAGGTGCCAATCCAGATGTTGGTAGGGAAGCTGCAGTAGAATCTAAAAAAGAAATCGAGGAAGCTTTAAAAGGAGCTGACTTAGTATTTATTACTTGTGGTATGGGTGGAGGAACTGGTACTGGTGCTTCTCCTGTTGCTGCAGAGATTGCCCAATCCCTTGGAGCGCTTACTGTTGCTATTGTTACAAAGCCATTTGGTTTTGAAGGAAAAAGAAGGATGGATAATGCCTTAAAAGGATTGGAAGAATTAAAGAAACATGTAGATACTTTAATTGTAATTCCAAATGATCGTTTAAGAGAAATTATCGATAAAACTACACCAATGCTTGAAGCATTTAAAGAAGTAGATAATGTACTTCGTCGTGGTGTTCAATCAATTTCAGATTTAATTGCAGTAGTTGGACTTGTTAACTTAGACTTTGCTGATGTAAAGGCTGTAATGCAAAATTCAGGAAATGCAATTATTGGTATTGGTATTGGTATGGGTGAAGATCGTGCGATTGAAGCTGCAAAACAGGCTGTTTCCTCTCCACTTTTGGAAACAAGTATTTCTGGTGCTACAGATGCAATTATTAATGTTACAGGTGGAGTTAACTTAACTTTGTTTGAAGCGGAACAAGCTGCTGAAGTAGTGAGAGCTGCTGCTAATACTGAAATTAATACAATTTTTGGTTCTGTTATCAATGAGAACTTAACTGATGAAGTTATTGTTACAGTTATTGCTACTGGTTTTGATAAAGCATCTACTCAATCACAAAAAGAACCAGTATATAACAATGTACAAAATACTCGTCGTAGTCAAGCTCGTGATATTGAGGTTATTGAGGACTTTGATGATGATGACGACGGTGATGATGATATTCCGGTATTCCTACAAAATAGAAATTTCTAAGAGTTAAATTAAGGAAGAGAATTCTTCCTTTTATTTTGTATATGAAAAGTATGATTATTAAAAAATAAAAAATATAATAATAAAAATTATGCCATAATATACTTATAATAAAGACATTCAGTTTTAGGAGTGTCTTTTTTTGTATACTATGTTTTTTTCTTCTCACTGTCTACTTTAAGTTTACCAGCACAAAAAGTACACTTTAAGTATTACAAGAAGTTAATATTGCAAAATTCGCCTGGGGGGGGGTATAATATTAATTATAAGGTAAGATGGGAGATTAGAATATGAAGAATGATATTTTGAAAGTACCAAATAAGTTTGTTTTACTATCAATTGTAGTTGTAGGTTTTTTATTAACAATAACAGGATTACTTTATAGTTCTTTTGCACTAGTTACTCCAATAAAGAGTATTAATTTTTCATCAGAAAAGTTAAATTATAATAAAAAAGAACCAGGAAGCTTTCAAGTAGAGAAGAGCGCAGAGTGGATAGGTAGTGGAAAAGCTAGGATTACCTTTCAAATAGATACCATATTGAAAACAGAAGATAAAAATAGAGATATTATATTTGTACTGGATATTTCAGGTTCCATGAGTGGAAATAAAATAGAAAGAGTAAAACAAGACAGTATAGGACTTGTTGATACATTACTATCAGATTCTAATAATAAAGCTGCCTTAATTACATTTGATACAGATTCAGAAATATTATCGGATTTTACGAATGATAAAACTACTTTGATAAGTTTAATAAATAATCTAAGTGAAAAAGGAACAACAAATTATTATCAAGCTTTAATCAATGTAGATAATATATTAAAAAATTATATATCAAGTAATGATAGAAATTGTATTGTTTTATTTTTAACAGATGGTTATCCTTGTGAAGATACACCAAACGAGGAAAGTTATTTTCAATATCTAAAACAAGAATATCCACAAGTTATAGTTAATGGAATTCAATATGAAATGGGGATGGATATTCTAGATCCAATCAAGAAAGTATCAGATAATCAATATCTAGCAGATATAGAAACACTAAATAATATATTATTTGATGCATCTATTGTACCAACTTCATATGATAATTTTGTATTAACAGATTATATAGATACTAGTAATTTTAAATTAGAAAGTAGTAATGATATTACAGTCAGTCAAGGAAATGTTACATTTAATCAAGAAGAACAAAAAGTAACATGGACAATTGATAATTTAAAATCAGGATCTAAATTAAAGATGGAACTTGATGTAGAATTAAAGAGTAATTATATAAATCAAGTAGGTGTTTATAATACAAATAATAAAGAGAAAGTAGAAAGTAGTATTGGTGGGATAGAAGAAAATATAACAAGTACAGAAACACCAAGAATATCGAATAATTATCGAGTAAGTTATGAAGGAAATGCACCAGAGGGATGTACTGTAAGGAATATACCAATATCAGAAAATCACTTTGTATTTGATAAGGTATCCATTAGTGAAATAGTTCCAGAATGTGAAGGATATCGATTTCAAGAATGGAAAGTGATGGGAGTAGAGGCAAAGCAAATAAATGATGATTACTTTATTATGCCAGAAGCAGATGTAGTATTAAAAGCAGAGTGGCGAAAACTATCTTTGGCGAAATCTATGAGTGGAGAAATTTATGTAGCGCCAGTTCCTAAAATGCAAGTTGCATTAAATTCGGATACAGGAGCAGAGGAGATATGGAAGTATAAAGATTCGGTAACAAAGGTAGTATTTCAAGATCAAATTAAAGAAGTGTATAATACTCTAGAAAGCTTTGATTTGTCAGAAGAAAATAATTTTGGGGTAATGGGAAGAGTTGTACCTAATGTAGAAGATTCTTCTACTTATACAATATATATCCAAGGGGATAATAGAGTAATAGCGAATAAAAATAGTTCCTATTTATTTAATCAATTTAGGAGATTAGAAAGTGTGGAGGGAATAGAATATTTTGATACATCTAATGTTACTGATATGAGTTCTATGTTTGGTTGGTGTGAGAGTTTAAAGAGTTTAGACTTAAGGACATTTGATACAAGTAAAGTAACAACCATGTTAAATATGTTTCGAGACAATTTGGCATTGACAAGTTTAGATGTTAGTAGTTTTGATACAAGTAATGTAACAACAATGCAGTGGATGTTTGGAGGAACTTCTAAACTTCAAGAAATTAATTTAAGTAGTTTTAATACATCAAAAGTAACAGACATGACCGCGATGTTTGCAGGAACTGGATTGGTTAATTTAGATTTAAGTAATTTTGATACAAGTAATGTAACAACAATGAGGGTTATGTTTAGTAATACAAATTATTTAAAATCAGTTAATTTAAGCAGTTTTAATACAGAAAAGGTAACTAATACATCTAATATGTTTAATAATTGCTATGAATTAGAGAATTTAGATATCAGAAATTTCAATACAAAAAATGTTACAACGATGCTTGGAATGTTTCAAGAATGTAATAAATTAGAAGTATTAAATATAAATATAGATACTTTTGATACATCTTTAGTTACAACAATGCAAAATATGTTTCGTGGTTGTAGTAGTTTAACAAGTTTAGATGTAAGTAAGTTTAATACATCCAAAGTAACAAATATGGCTTATATGTTTCAATCTTGTAAGTCTTTAGCTAATCTTGATGTAAGTAAATTTAATACATCAAATGTAACAAATATGGGCTATATGTTTCAAGAATGTAATAATATTACGGCACTAGATGTAAGTAAATTTAATACATCCAAAGTAACAAATATGGCTTATATGTTTCATGCTTGTAAGTCTTTAACTAATCTTGATGTAAGTAAATTTAATACATCTAAAGTAACAAATATGGCTTATATGTTTTGTTCTTGTAAAAATCTTCCTGAATTGAATGTTAGTAGTTTTAATACTTCTAATGTAACAAATATGAGTTATATGTTTTTTGAATTAGGAAAAATTCAGTCTTTAGATTTGCGTTATTTTAATACCAGTAAAGTAATAACCATGGACTCTATGTTTCGGGCATGTTGGTATATAACTACTATTCTTCAGAATTTTGATACATCTAGTGTAACTGATATGACAAGAATGTTTCGAGATTGTCAAAGATTAGGAAATCTAAATGTTACTAACTTTAATACTTCAAAGGTGACAAGTATGGAGGAAATGTTTTTTAATTGTACATCATTAGGTGATTTTGATTTAAGTGGTTTTGATACAAGAAATGTGACTCGAATGGATAAAATCTTTTACAATTGTTGGCGTTTAACTACAACGTTTACAATACGTACAACAAATACTACATATTCAGAAGCTTTTTTTGGAACAGCAAAGAATTCTCCAGCAAAACTTATTATTAATTATACAAGTAATAATTCTAATTTAGTAGATTCCATGCTTACCACAAAATCTAGCAATTCTAATGTAGTAAAAGGTTCCCTTGTTGTTTAATTATAATTAAGAGGTTAAAAACTTTAACTTCTTTTTTTTGTTTTTTTCTGTAAAAAAGTTGGTATAATTAAATTATAGAAGAATAAATATTGACAAGAAAGAAAATAATTAGTATAAATGTTAAAGAGCAAAGGAGCGAATTTGTATGGCAGAAAAATTGGTAATTGTGGAATCACCTAGTAAAAGTAAGACTATAGAAAAATATTTAGGAAAAGATTATAAAGTAGTAGCATCTGTTGGACATATTAGAGATCTTGCAACAACTGGTAAGTATGGTCTTGGTGTAGATGTTGATAATCATTTTGAACCTAATTACATATTGATTAGTGGAAAGAAAAAATTGGTTTCTGAACTTAAAAAAAATGTAAAAGAAGCAGACAAAGTTTATCTAGCAACCGACCCTGACCGTGAAGGAGAAGCAATTTCATGGCATTTAAAAGAAACATTAGGAATTAAAGATAATAATTATGAACGTGTATTGTTTCATGAAATTACAAAAGATAAAGTATTAGAAGCATTTTTATCTACAAGAAAGATTGATGAAGATTTAGTTCATAGTCAAGAAACTAGAAGAATTTTAGATCGTATTATAGGATTCCGTTTGAGTAAATTAATGCAGTCAAAGACAGGCGGTAAGTCTGCTGGAAGGGTTCAAAGTGTGGCACTGAAATTAATTGTAGATCGTGAAAGAGAAATAGAAGCT
The DNA here is from genome assembly GCA_949948745.1 of uncultured Caryophanales bacterium. Classification (GTDB taxonomy): domain Bacteria; phylum Bacillota_I; class Bacilli_A; order RF39; family UBA660; genus Alloscybalousia. Next base: position 57,070 of record CATLHA010000002.1, on the reverse strand, counting down.
TTTATTCCAGAAGAATATTGGACAATTACTGCACTATTTGATGATTTTTCGGCGGAATTATTTCAATATAAAAATAAAAAGATAGAATTAAAGACTAAAGATGATGTTGATTCTGTTCTTAAATCTATTGATTCTACTTATACAGTTATTAATGTTGAAGAAAAAGAAAAGAATAAAAAAGGAAAGGCTCCCTTTATTACATCTACTTTACAGCAGGAAGCTTCTACAAAATTAGGATTTACAGCAAAGAAGACAATGAGTTTGGCACAAAAATTATATGAAGGTATTGATTTGGGAACTGAAACAGTTGGACTTATTACTTATATGAGAACAGATTCAGTTCGTTTGAGTGATGAATTTGTATCATCTGCACAAGCATATCTTTTTAAAGAGTATGGAAAAGAATATGTTGGATATGTAAAAAAGTCAAAGAAAAATGAAAATATCCAAGATGCACATGAAGCAATCCGTCCAACTAGTATTAATCGTACCCCTAATGAGATGAAACAATATCTAACTCCTGATGAATATAAACTATATCGTTTCATTTATACGAGAGCCTTATCTTCTTTAATGAGTGATGCTAAAGTTAGAGCAACTAGTGTTATTTTAGATAATCATGAATATCAATTTAAAGTAAATGGTCAAGTTCTAATTTTTGATGGTTATTTAAAACTATACGCAGATTATGAAGATAGTGAAGATAAAATATTACCGGAAAAACTGATGAGTGAAAAAACTTTTATGACAGATGATGTTGAGTCTAAACAACATTTTACATCTCCACCAGCACGTTACAGTGAAGCAAAATTGATTAAGGAGTTGGAAGATTTAGGAATCGGTCGACCATCTACTTATGCAACAATTGTTGATACAATTAAAGCACGCGGATATGTAGAAGTAATAGATAAGAAATTTAAGCCAACTGAGATAGGTATTATTACTACAGATAAATTACAGGAAGGATTTTCAGATTTTATTAATGTTAAATATACAGCACAGATGGAACATGATTTAGATGAGATTGCAGAAGGAAAGGAAAAATCCTTGGAGGTATTGGAAACTTTCTATGAAAAATTTGAACCTACTGTTAAGAAAGCATTTGGTGAAATGGAAAAAGTTCCACCAAAGGAAACAGGAGAGACTTGCCCAGAGTGCGGAAGTCCATTAGTTATTCGAAAAGGTAGATATGGTGAATTTACCGCTTGTAGTAATTATCCAGAATGTAAATATATAAAGAAGGAACTAAAAGAAGAGAAAATAATTATGGATTGTCCTATTTGTAAAAAGGGACAAATCATAGAAAAAAAGACAAAACGTGGTAAAATATTTTATGGATGCAATAATTATCCAAAATGTAAAGTGGCTACTTGGGACATACCAACTGGTGATATCTGTAAAGAGTGTGGTAGTTTGCTAGTTGAAAAAAATAGTCAAGTGAAATGTAGTAATTCAGAATGTAAAACAAATGAAAAAAATGCAAAGGGAGAGTAATCTCTCTTTTATTGTGTGTTTTTATACATTGTGTTATAATAAGTACAATTTTTTTGGGAGTGATTTTGAATGCGAACTTGGAATCAATTATATTCTTCTTTGAAGAGTGAATCTAAAGAAGTATCTAGTTCTTTAATTTCTAATCTTCAACTTGGTGTTGTGGAAGGCTATAAGAAAGGGATATCTTTACAAAAACAATGTATAGAACAGGAAAAGATTAGTAAATTACTATCAATAAGTAATTTACCTGATTTTATTTCTAGTGAAGAAGAAAAGGTTTTTGAGGATGATCAGATAGAAGAAGAGAAAGATTCAGAAAACTGTGAGAAACTTCAATTTTATTTAGATTTAATCTTTTCTAGTAATATTCAATCAAGAGAAGAGTTCTATCATTATTTACCTTCTATTAAAGAAGATAATAGTTTTTATTATCTTTCTAAAATTTTGTATGCACTTGCAAAAGAAAAAAAAGATTATAGTTTTATTTTAGATGATTTTGAAGGGGAAGAACATGAATATATTTTGAAGGAGATAGAATCTATTAAATCCAAAATAGCTTGGATTCATGAATATATGGCTCCTAGCTTTGAATCTAAAGATGTAAAGGAGTGTCAAAAAAACTCTCTTGTATATTTGGAAACTATTTCTAATAAAGCTTGCGTATTATCTGATTTAAAATCAAATGATATTCCTTTGGAATCCTATTCTTCATTTATGAAACTATTTCGATATTTAGAAGAGGGAGTTTTCCCCAGTTTAAGAAAACTTCAAACTAATACATCTTTATTTGAAGTAAAGGATGGTGCAAGTCGTGTTGTATTTACTAGAGTTTATAAAAATTATTATTGTGTATTAACTGCTTTTGTTAAAAAATGTTTATGGGAAAAAGAACTTCGTATTAATCTTCAAAATAGAGAGGATTCTTATAATAAACAGTCAAAACAAATTTATAAATGTTTGGAAGAAGAGAATATAGAGTATTTAAGTAGGCAGAAACTATTTGAAGAACAGATTTTTTCTCTATTAGATCGAAACCAAAAAGATAATATTGGTGGTGATGCGAAATGCAAAAAGTAATAAGTAAAATTTTGGCTCAAAAAGTAGAATATCAATATGAAATAGGTGCGATTGATGAGTGTTTAAGAATTGAAGAGAAAATTAAAAATATTGTAAATCCGTCTTTCAATAAAGATTTCCCAATATTAAAAGTGTCTGAATTATTTAAAATATATTTTTATTTATATATTCCTTTTGAAAAATGGTTTTTAATTTCGGAAATTATGGATGACTTAGCACCGTACATTGATGATAAGCCTGAAATTATTTGGTTTCAATTGTTTTATGGGATAGAGCAGTTAGATAAAGACATATTGGATAATTATATATCTGGTATTGAAGAATTTTTAAAAGAAGATCAAATGGAATCTCTTATTTCAATTGATATAGATACCTTTTTAGAGGAAAATCATCAAGTGGAAGATAAAAATAAGGATTATGATTTAAAAATTGTTTTAGCAGTTTTAATTAAAAATAATTTTGTTAATGCTTTTGAAGATTTAAAAGATTTTCAAAATAAAAAGACAACTGTAGATGGAATTCAAAGGCTTTTTACTTTTTTAATTTTATTTTCTACTGTTTTTGAAAAATTAAAAGAAGAGTATTCTATCTTTAAAGGTTTTTTAGGAGTGATTACAAAATATAATTCTTGTATAGAACAATTAAATCTAATGCTTAAGCAGAATAAAATAAAATTTGATAAATCAGGAAGTCAACTAATTGTTGTTTGTAATGATGTGAATGATTCAAAAATTACTCAATTAGCAGAGGATTTTAATGAATATCAGAATATGTGGAGGAAGTTAGAACCAGTTTATCATTTTTTTGTAATGTGTCAGGAAAATGAAAATTTGTTTTCTAAAGAACGAAAGGAATTATATGCGCAGATTTCTCATTTAACTAGTATTATACAATTATTGTCCAAGAATGAAGAATTCTATCCTTTATCTTCTTCTATTGTTAAATTAAAAAACAAAAATTTACAAAAGCAAATACTGTTAAAAATGCAGGAGGTTAATTTAAAAGGAGAAAGAAAATGGAAAAGAAAATTATACAAGTATAAGAAAAATGATTTTGAACAGTTATGTGCATTACTTAATCAATATCATTGTCATCCAGAAACACTTTCTGATAGTGAGAAACAAAAAATGACTTCTATTTGTTCCTTAGAGAAGATAAAAGAAATGATCCTATTATTAGAAAATAGTACTTTTAACTGGAAGCCTTTCTATTTTCAAATTTTAACTACTACATCAATAAATAGAATTTCAAAGATAGAATATTATTTAAAAAGAAAATATTTAACTGTTAAAATATTAAGTGAGCATATTGAATACTTTGATGTTCATTCTGATAATTTTAATCAATTCGAAAGAAATTCTAGTTTACTAGAAGGGAAGGGTATTTCAGCAAAGGATGTGTCTAAGAGAACATTTTCTATATTTTTAGAAGATTTTGAAAAGTTAAAAGAACGATTAAATTTGCATGAGTATTATGAAACTTCTTTTTATTCTAATTCAATGAATGATTATAATTATCTTTTATATGATCAATCTTTTGATTTATACGATGAATTTATCGAATTGGGATTTTTAAACTTTATTAGAGAGAATCCTTGTTTGTTGACAGAACAAAATAAATTTGTAGGGAAAAGAATTCGATTAATGAGAGAAATTGGATATTTAGTAGAAGGAGAAATACCTATCAACTGTTTTATGGACGATGTATTTCCTGTTTCTGATATCAATCAGTATTTTGAAGATGATTATTGCTTATCTTCTGATGATATTTTAGAAAATAACTCTAGATTAACAATTTCTTCTGAAACACTTTCTATGCCTATTATAAGAGAATTGGATTCTAAATATTTAATTGGTGATTCCTTATATTCAATTTCAGGAATTCCAGTTTCTAGAAATCGCTTTTTACGCAATTTTGAAGTGTTAAGTCATGAGGAAAATCTCCCTATTTTAGAAAAGGTAATTAGATCTTTGATTTATACTCCTTATTCTGGATATACAAAAGAGGAGATGAATATTTTAAGAAAAGAATTGGTTACAGATAAATGTAAGATGATTGGTGTTAAGTAATGCCAATCGTCTTTTCTTTAATTTACAAATGAAAACTAGTTTGTTACAATGATTTTAATAGGGTGGTGTTTATGATGGCTACATATATATTAGAAGCAGTATTAAATGATGAAAAAACAATTAATTTAAATTTTTTAGTATCAAATGCGCCTAGTTTATTAGAAATTGATAAGTTTACCAATGTATATAGTAAGTGGGATTTTATTCATAGTTTAGAAAATTATTTAGATCAAAGGGATATTCAAATGATTTCATCCTTTAGAATTTCAATTAAAGGAAAGGATTATAGTTACTCTGTAATGTTTCAAAATCCTTTTTTAGAATCTGTAATCAATGGAGTTGTTGATGATAAACAATCTTTAAGAATCAAAAATCTTTCTGATGCCTCTGGTGTTTCTGATATGAGGAGATTTCTTTTCCAGGATTTTGAGAATGGAGGTAAGAATTTCTTACAATATTATCAATATCGTAATAAATTTTCTCGGTTAGTAAATAAATACTTGTGTAGTTTTTCAGATAGCGAAGAAGACATGCATCAAAAAAAATTATTAGAAGATAGTATTCTAAAAGAGTTAATGGATTATAAGACTTATCGTTCTTTGTGTGTGTATAGAAATCATTTGGATAGAAGGATAAATTCTGTTTACCATGGAATTAAACCTGTTACCAAATTGAAACCGCAAACAAATAAATTTTTATCTAGTACTTTTCAACTAGATAAAGAAGTTTCTTCTATTTATGCAGGATATAAGCAAATTTATGTAGATGATATGGATAATGAAAAAGAAGAATTTTTAGATTCAGAAGAGATAGAGGAAATGGGAAATTATTATGGAAAGTAAGTTTTCTTATCGTAATTATTATATGGAGCAAAAGGAATTAGATTCTTTTTTTGAATATTTAAGGATTCAAAAAAACTATTCTGTTGATACTATTGCTAGTTATAGGGAAGATTTAATAGAGTTTTTAGGTTTCTGTAATTTTCACCATTATTCTTATTTAAATATAAATTATCAGAATGCAAAGGAATATTTGCTTTATTTATATGAAGAAAATCATGAAAAAGCTACTACTGTTTCTAGAAAAATTTCCTGTATTCGTAGTTTTTATCGCTATTTAGCGAATCAAAAAATTGTATCTAATGAGTCTTTTTCTTTATTGGTTTTACCAAAGAAGGAGAAGAGGCTTCCTAAGTATTTTGAATATAGTGAACTAGAAAAGATGTTTTTAGTACCAGATTGTTCTACGCCATTAGGACAGAGAGATTCCGTGATTTTGGAAATGCTTTATGCAACAGGTGTACGTGTTAGTGAACTTATAAATATTCAAATAAAAGATATTTCTATTAGTGAAAAGTCTATTCGTATTCTAGGAAAAGGAAGCAAGATGAGAAAGGTTTATTTTAATGATGTTGCTTTAAGAAAAATGAATAATTATATAGAAAGTGGTAGAAAAGTCTTGGATATGAATCAATCTCCTTATTTATTTTTAAATCGTAGAGGAGGAAAATTAACAACTAGAAGGGTGCAACAAGTATTAGAGGAGATTATACAAAAGACATCAATTAATAAAAATATTTCTCCTCATATGATTCGACATAGTTTTGCGACTCATTTATTGAATGAAGGGTGTGATTTACTTTCTGTTCAACAACTTTTAGGACATGAAAGTCTGACAACTACTAGTATCTATACACATATTACAAGTAATCGATTAAAAGATGTTTATTTAAAAACTCATCCGAGGGCTAGAAAGGAAAGAAAACAAGATGAAATTAACTTATGAATTTGCATGTAAATGGTTGGAAGAATTAAAAATGGGTTGGTTTGAAAAAAATATAGAAAAAGCAACGAATTTATTTAAGAAAACTACTTATTATCAAGAAACTCCTTTTGTCGAAGGTTATACTACATTTGAAGAAATTCAAAAAGAATGGCAGCATATTAAAAATCAAAATATCAAAAAGATTGAATTTCTTATTTTGGCAATCGATAGAAATACTTTGATTGTCAATTGGATTTTTGAAAGGGATTCTTTCTCTTTTAATGGAATCTATGAAATTAAATTTAATGATTATTTGGAATGCATTTTCTTCCGTAGTTGGGAAATGGGAAAAGAATTGGTTCATAAAAACTGATTCTTTTTCTTTTTCTTCTTTTGTCTTTTTGTAAAGAAACTAAAAAGAGTTAAAAAAAGTGTTTTTTTCCTTGCTTTTCTTTCCTTTTTTCTTTTATACTAAAAGAGTCAGTAGATAGAGAGGATGATGATGATGAAATACGTTTATTTATTTAGCGAAGGAAATAAAGATATGCGTAATCTACTTGGTGGAAAAGGTGCTAACCTAGCAGAAATGACAGGAATAGGACTTCCAGTACCAAGAGGATTTACAGTAACTACTGAAGCTTGTACTAGATATTATGAAGATGGAAAAGAAATTGCTTCTGAAATTGTACAAGAAATTGAAGAAAAAGTAGAAGAACTAGAGAAAATTACAGGAAAGAAACTAGGAGATAAAGAAAATCCTTTATTAGTATCTGTTCGTAGTGGAGCTAGAGCTAGTATGCCAGGTATGATGGATACAGTTTTAAACCTAGGTATGAATGATGATGTTGCTGAAGGATTTAGTAAAGTAACAAATAATCCAAGATTTGTATATGATTCTTATCGTAGATTCATTCAAATGTTTGCAGATGTTGTTATGGGATTCCCTAAGAGCTCTTTTGAAAGACTTTTTGATAAAATCAAAGAGGAGAAGAATGTTACATATGATACAGAATTAACAGCGGAAGATTTGATGGAAGTTGTTAATATTTATAAGGAAGAATATAAAAAGCATGCAGGAGTAGAATTCCCACAAGACCCTCGTGTTCAAATGATGGAAGCTATTAAAGCTGTATTTAGAAGTTGGAATAATGATCGTGCGATTACTTATCGTAGACTTAATGATATTCCAGGTAGTTGGGGAACTGCAGTAAATGTTCAAGAGATGGTTTATGGTAACCGTGGGGAAACTTCTGGAACAGGTGTTGCATTTACAAGAAATCCAGCAACTGGAGAAAAAGCATTATTTGGTGAATACTTAATGAATGCACAAGGAGAAGATGTTGTTGCTGGTATTCGTACACCACAACCAATTGATACCTTAAAAGAAACAATGCCTGAATGTTATGAAGAATTTGTAAAAATCTGTAATATTTTGGAAAATCATTATCGTGATATGCAAGATATGGAATTTACAATTGAAGATGGGAAACTTTTCATGCTTCAAACAAGAAATGGAAAAAGAACTGCAAGTGCTGCACTTAAAATTGCCGTTGATTTAGTAAATGAAGGAATGCTTACCAAAGAAGAAGCATTACTTAAAGTTGAACCAAAACAATTAGATCAATTATTACATCCAAACTTTGATCAAGATAGTTTAAAAGCTGCTGAAGTAATCGCAAAAGGTTTAGCTGCATCTCCAGGAGCTGCTACAGGTAAAATTTATTTTACTGCTGAAGATGTTATGAAAGCACATGAAGCAGGAGAAAAAGATTTATTATTAGTTCGTTTAGAAACTTCACCAGAGGATATTGAAGGAATGAACTTAGCCCATGGTATTTTAACTATTCGTGGAGGAATGACAAGTCATGCTGCAGTAGTTGCTCGTGGTATGGGAACTTGCTGTGTTTCTGGATGTGGTGAATTAAGAATCGATGAAGAAAAGAAAACAGTTACTACAAAAGATGGACGTACTTTTTCTGAAGGTGACTGGATGAGTTTAGATGGTTCTACTGGTAATGTTTATGGAGAACAAATTAAAACAGTTGCTCCTGAAATTGTTGGAGATTTCGAAACATTTATGGGATGGGCTGATAGTGTTCGTAAATTAAAAGTTAGAACAAATGCTGATAATCCAAAAGATGCTCAAGTAGCTCGTGATTTTGGAGCTGAGGGAATTGGTCTTTGTCGTACAGAACACATGTTCTTTGAAGAAGAAAGAATTTTCAATTTCCGTCGTATGATTACTGCTGAAACAGTAGAGGCAAGAGAAGAAGCATTAGAAAAGATTCTTCCATATCAAAGAGATGACTTTGAGGGATTATTTAGAGTTATGGATGGATATGGAGTTACAATTCGTTTCTTAGATCCACCTCTACATGAATTCTTACCTCATACAGATGAAGAAATCGCTCCACTTGCTGAAAGTTTAGGAATGACATTTGAGGCATTAAAGTCTAGAGTAGAATCATTGAAAGAATTTAATCCAATGATGGGACATCGTGGATGTCGTTTAGCAGTTACTTATCCAGAAATTGCAAGAATGCAAACAAGGGCTGTTATTGAAGCTGCTATCAATGTAAATAAAGATGGTCTTAATGTAGAACCTGAAATTATGATACCATTAGTAGGAGATACAAAAGAATTAAAATATGTTAAGAATATTGTATGTGAAACTGCAGATGCAATTATTAAAGAACAAGGAGTAGAATTAAAATATTCAGTTGGTACAATGATTGAAATTCCTCGTGCTGCATTAACTGCTGATAAAATTGCTGAAGATGCTGAATTCTTCTCATTTGGAACGAATGATTTAACACAAATGACTTATGGATTTAGTAGAGATGATGCTGGTAAATTCTTAGAAGATTATTATTCTAAAGCTATTTTTGAAAGTGATCCATTTGCTAAAGTTGATCAAGAAGGTGTTGGACAATTAATGAAGATTGCAATTGAAAAGGGAAAAGCAACAAGACCAAATATCAAACTTGGTATTTGTGGTGAACATGGAGGAGATCCATCAACTGTAGAATTCTGTCATGAAATAGGTCTAACTTATGTATCATGTAGTCCATATCGTGTACCATTAGCAAGACTTGCTGCTGCACAGGCTGTAGTTAAATCTAGAGTATAAGAACAAAATAAGGTTATTATAAATAATCATTATATAAAAAAGGCTACAATTATATTTACATAAAATTAAAAAAAATAAAGAAAGCATCTTCCAAGATGCTTTTTTTTTTGATATCATTATATATGATAGGAGGCTAAAAATATGGAAAAGGATAAGTCAAAATTTAAACAATTTTGGCAGAAATTTAGTGATACAACGAGAGAACTTCATAAAACAGATTGGATTATTATAGGAGTTTTGGTTTTAGTGTATGGAATTTTTTCATTTATTAACCTTGGTTCTACAAAAAATCCACAAACTTTTTATGAGTTCCAAAATACAGGAGATGAAATTGTCTTCTCAGTAGGGGATACTGCTGAGGGAATCTCAAAAATTCGTATGTTTGCTGGAGACTCTAATGGTACATATGATATTTATTATTCTAGTGATAATGAAACATATAATTTTGCAGTAACAGTTGAACAGACAATGTCATTTGCTTGGGATGATTTTGAAATTAATCAAGATTTAAAATATATTAAGTTAATTTCTCGACAACCTGGGACTCATATTGGAGAAATTCAATTATATGATACTTATGGTGATAAGGTAGAAGCAATCTCTGAAAATGAGAAAGCCAAACTGATGATTGATGAGAAGGATGTAGTTCCTGCAATTATTAGTTATAAAAATAGTGCGTATTTTGATGAAGTTTATTTTGCTAGAAGTGCTTATCAATATGTGCATGGAATTAATGTTATGGAGTGGGTTCATCCACCTTTAGGTAAATTAATTCAGGCAATTCCAATTGCAATTTTTGGAATGGCACCATTCTTTTATCGTTTGATGGGAAATATTGCAGGTATCTTGATGATTGCTGTAATGTATGCTTTAGGTAAGACAATATTTAAGGACCGTAGATGGGGATTTTTAGCGGCTATTCTTATGATGTTTGATAATTTCCATTTTGCGCAATCTAGAATGGGAACTGTGGATACATTCTTAGTATTATTTATTATGCTAAGTGCCTTATATATGTTTAAGTATATTACTTTAGAGAAAAAGGAACCATTAAAAAAGAAATTTATTAATCTAGGACTTTCTGGTTTATTCATCGGTTGTGCTATTTCTACAAAATGGACTGGTTTATATGCAGGACTTGCACTTGCTATTGCATTCTTTGTTGATTTGTTCTTTAAATATTTCTATAAGAAGAGACAAACAAAGAATGATAAAAAAGAATTGCTTACTATTATTGGATATTGTGTTTTAGTATTTGTATTCATTCCAGCTATTATTTATTTTGCATCATATTTATTATTCCCTAGAGTATATCCTGAGGAAGTTCATAGCATTAGTGATGTATTTAGACAGATGGGGTGGATGTTTGATTACCATTCTGGGCTTCAAGAAGGACATGATTTTTCTTCTGTATGGTATACTTGGCCAATTATGCAAAGACCTGTTTGGTATTATGGTGGATATTTAGGTACTACTATGAGGGGTACTATTGTAGGTATTGGAAATCCAGCTATATGGTGGTTTGGTATTATCGCTAGTATTTTTGCACTTATTATGAGTTTAATGAAGAGAAATAAAGAAGAAAGTTATGTAGTGTTATTTATTCTTTGTACTTGGTTACCATATATGTTTATAGGAAGAGCAATGTTTATGTATCATTTCTTCCCAACTTTACCATTTTTGATGTTAGCAGTTGTTGCTTTCGTTAAATTTATATGTGAAAAGATGAAAAATAATAGTTTTATGGTATTTTATATTGCTGTTGTTATTTTCTTATTTTCTTATTTTTATCCAGCAGTATCTGGACTTCTAGTTTCTAGAACATATTTAGATACTCTTCGTTGGTTTTCAACTTGGTTTTTCTAAATGTCAATAGATAAAAAAATGAATAAAATTAAAAGAATTGTCTTTCAAGACAATTCTTTTTTTGCTATAATGAGTATAGGTGGTAAAATATGCAAAAGATAATATGCATTGGTCATGCCGCATATGACATTACATTACCTATTGAACAATATCCTATAGAAAATACAAAAATGAGAATTTCTCCTGGTGTTGAATGTGGAGGAGGGGCTGCTGCAAATGCTGCCTATCTTTTATCAAAATGGGGGATGGATACTTCGTTTGTTGGTATTGTAGGTCAAGATTTATATGGAGAAAGAATAAAAGAAGAATTTAAAAAGGTCGGTACTAATATTGATTACTTAGAGACTTCTGATACCTTTCACACAAGTACAAGTTATATTTTGGCAAACTTTAGTAATGGTAGTCGTACAATTATTGTTTCTAGAGATAAGAAAACATATGTTGAAAATAGGAACTTTAATTTTAATCCTACTGCAATTTTAGTGGATGGAGAAGAACCTGACGTTTCAAAGTATTTGCTTGAAAAGTATCCGGATGCAATAAGCGTATTAGATGCTGGCAATTTAAAGCCTGGTATTGTTGCACTTTGTCCATATGTAAAATTTTTGGTTTGTTCTAAAGATTTTGCGGAAGAGTATACGAAAATTCAATTATCTATTGAAAACTTAGATACTCTAGAGATGGCCTATCAAAAGTTAGTAGATGATTTCTATAATACTGTAGTTATTACTTTAGGCTCTAAAGGATCCTTTACTAGAATTGATGGAAAATCAGTAGTAGTAGAAACACTTAGTATTATCAACCCAGTAGATTCTACAGCTGCTGGTGATATCTTTCACGGAGCATTTACTTATTTTTTGTGTAATGGCTACAAATTATATGATGCACTTCGATTTTCTAATATAGCAGGTGCTTTATCTGTTATGAAGTTAGGAGGAAAAAATTCTATGCCAGAATTAAAAGAAGTGTTAGAATACGGTGATGATTTTGTTATCTAATATTCCAAGTTTGGATCTCCATGGAATGGACCGTGAGATTACTAGAATACTTGTTAGAGAATTTATACGAGATCATTACAAGATGGGTGATGAAAAAGTGGTTATCATTCATGGAATTGGTACGGGTGTTTTAAAAAAGACGGTAAGAGAAGTGTTAGAAAAAGAAAAGCTAGTAGAAAGCTTTTATGTAGATTTTTTTAATGTTGGTACTACAGTCGTTACACTTAGAAAAAATAATTGACAAATAATTTGGTTTGTGCTATAATATGGCACATATTAACCAAAGGGGGAGAGTATATGTATACTGAAGAAAGAAAAAGTAATTTACTTAAAGAATTTTTACTTAAATTAATTTTAATTATCATCTTTGTATTATTATTAATTTGGCTAGTACCTAAGCCAAACTTCGATTCTTATTTGGATGCTTTAAATCCATTAAAGAGTCAAATCTTCAATTCTAATATTCAAGAAATGAAGAATGCTGCAATCACATATTATACATCTGAGAGATTGCCTCAAAATGTAGGGGATAAGAAAACTCTTACATTACAACAAATGTATGACATGAAGTTATTAGTTCCATTTGTAGATAAGAATGGAGATTCGTGTGATGTTACTGCATCATATGTAACAATTGAAAAACAAGAAACTGAATACTTAATGAAAGTTAATTTAAAATGTGGTGAAGAGGAAAACTATATTTTAGTACATTTAGGATGCTATGCATATTGTACAACTGATATTTGTGAGAAGAAGGAAGAGGAACCTGTTAAACCAGTAACACCACCTAAGAAAACTCCAGTTCCAACACAAAGACCAACTACAGTTCCAACTTATGTACCAAAACCTACAACAATACCTTGTCCAACATGCACACCTTGTCCTTCTTGCAAGCCGACAACACCGCCACCAACAGACAAGCCGACAACACCGCCACCAACAGACAAACCAACAACACCACCACCAACACCGACACCAACGCCAACACCACCGCCAACACAAAAACCAAATACAAAATATGAATATTCAAAAACAGAAAGTGCTTATTGTGCAAACTGGTCAAGTTGGACTACAAAAATGTTAGCAAAAGGTCAATCAATTACTCCAATTAATACAATTAACCGTGTAGTTGAAGATCTTGGTATTAAACGTGTTCAAGTTGGTACGATTACAGCTAAATATCAAACTGTATATGTAAAAACAAATGTACAAGAACAAGTTGGTACTTATAACTATAAAGTATGTAAAAATTATTCTTATGTAGTATCTGGTGGTAACAATGGTACAATTTATCAAGTAAGTGGCGATTGGAAGTATTCTGGTCAAACTTATACAGGACAAAATCCACCTGCTGATACACCAACATCTCGTTGGATTCCAGTTGGGGTAGATTGGGAAAATTGTACTGGAGATTGTGTAAATCATCCAACCACATTATATAGACAACAGGTTCGTAGTGGAACTGCTTATTCAAGCCCATTACAAGTAACAGCTACTTGTACAGATATTGAAACTCGTTCTTTACCTGTTTATGTAAATCGTATTAAAACAACTGCTACTAAGGTGCAAGTTCAACCAGAGCAAAAATTATATGGTGATGTTCACTTCTATCGTGAAAAAACATGTACTTCTGTTGTAGCACAAAAAACATATAAACAATGTTCAACTTATAATGATAGAAATTTATTGAACAATGGTTATGGATATACTGGTAAATATTGCAAATAAAGAATAGGAGGGAAAATTTATGGATATGACTTATAGAGATTTAAGAGGAATTAAAGGTCAAGACGTTACTCATGTTTCGTCTTTGACTGATACTTCTAATTTAGATGCCTGCTTATTAGACACAATTATTGAATTAAATGATGGTAGTTACATTAGAATTACTCCTGAAGAAGATGAAAGAGAGGCTGCAACTCGTGCAGTGGATAACTTGATTAAAAGGTCTATGAAAGCACAAAACATAGACAGGAGTAATATAAAAGCAGTTTTTACTCAATATGAAGATAAATCAATTGCTAGAGGTGTTTTTAATGAAGATGATTATTCTCTTGTAGTTGATGAATATGAGAATTATTTAGAAGATTGTTTAAAGAATGAAAGGAAAAGTAAGATATTAAAGGCTGTAGGTATCGGTGCAGGTACTGCTGTTGGTGCTGCTGCAATTGGTGGGGGAGCCTATCTTATTTCTCAAGCTCGTAACAAGGAAGAAAAAGAGGAAGTTCAAAATGAAGTTACAGAAGAACAAACTGTTACCAAAGCTGAGATTAAAGGAACTAGTTGGGAGTTTTATGTAGAAAATGCTCCTGAAAGTTTACAAGCTACTTTCTATCAAGATAATTTCTATCCAGCATATGATGCTCTTAATACTCGTATGTCTACACATACTTATACAAGTGAAGCTGGTGTAGAAGGAAAGTTAGGTCTTACAGTTCCTCAAGCTAGATTACTTTATTTAGTTTCTCATAATTATTCAGATGAAGAGATTGCTGAAATTATGGGAGGGGAATTGTTTAATCAAATTCCTATGCTTGATAATGATGGTAATCCAATGTTTGATGAACAAGGAAAACCACTTATGGAAGATTCTACAGTTATTATTCAACAAGCTTATGAAGTATTCCAACAATGGTTTAAAGATGGAGCTTTAAGTACAGAGGATATTGATGCTGTAACAGCATTCTTTGATACAGCTCACGATAAAGAAATTGTACGTAAATTTATCGAAGGTCATAATGCAATGTTAAATGCAGAAAATGATAAAGATAGAAAAGCTGCTGCTGAAGCACAACGTGCATTATATGATGATATTTTTGCTAGTGATATTACAGATTCAGATACAAAAGTTAGTGATGAAGCTACTGCATTTATTTCAAGAACTATGTATATTGCTGATACGGAGTTCTGTAAAGCTTATAACTATACTGGAAAAGAATTAATCTATAAAAATGGTAGTGAACAACCAATCGAAGTTAAAACAGACTTGTTTGGACCACAATTTGATGCTTGGTTCCGTACAGGAATGCAAAATTTTGATAGTGAGAATTATTTAAAACGTGTTGGATATAATTCTAATGGATATTATATTAATAAATCAAGTAATGTTATGAGTATTACAGATGCTACTTGTGAATATATTTATGGAAAAATTACAAGTGCTAATGAATACATTCGTGATATGCAAAATGCAGATGTAGATTTATCTAGTGAACAACAATTAGAAATGATTCGTCAAAGAATTGCTAATGGTGAATCTCTTACTGAAGAAGATCTTAATAGTATTTCTACAACTCAAGTTGTTTCTAAGTTAGATGAGCTTCGTGAAAGAACTTATGCTGTTACTGATATTGAAGAATTAATTAGAACTAAAATGTTAGAATTAAATAGATATCCATCTCATACAGAAGTATTTGCTGAAAAATGGGCAAAAGAAGTTATGAGAATAAAGGATAGTTTATCTGTAAATTATGGTTCTAAGGGTAATGGAAAAGGAAACGGTGCTACTAATCCTGTAACTTTCTCTCAAGGTACTATGGAGGAAAATAGAGCAGCTGCTAAGGATGAATTAATTAATCGTGGAGCTACTGCTGCGCAAGCTGAAGAAATGTTAAATAAAGCAGAAGAGGAAGCTAATCAAAAACAAGGTATTTTAGGTAAAGATAATGCTGAAACTCAGAAAAAAGCTGAAGCTGAAGTAGACAAAATTGAACAACAATCTCAATCAGTTTATAATGAAGCATATAAATCAGCATTCAACTATTATAAACAATATGGTAGTAATGCAAGTGCTCCAGCTGAAGAATCTCGTTACATGAATTATAATGCTACTGGTGATAATGCTACTGCTTTAAATAATTCTGCTAAATTAGGTTATACAGATGGTAAAAACGCAGGTATTGCAGAATATAACACTAATTTAATCAATAGAGCTAATGCTGGGGATAAAACTGCCGAGGAAGAAGCAAGAAAATTAGGACTAATTACTGGTGGAGAAACTAAAAATGAATCAGGTTTAGGTGATTCTATTATAAGTGATTATATTGAAAATATTAGCACTGATGGAACTGGTAGTACAACTATTCAGGATGTAATCAATGATTCTAATAGTGAAGATACAAACAAAGATCTTGAGGAAGAAAAACGTCGTCAAGAAGAAGAAAGAAAAAAACGAGAAGAAGAAGAAAGAAAAAGACAAGAAGAAGAAGAAAGAAAAAGACAAGAAGAGGAAGAAAAGAAGAAACAAGAAGAAGGTAATGAAGATGAATTTGATTTACCTGAGGGCTTTGTTCCAATTGTAGATTCTTCAGTTGAAGGCGGAAAATTAAATATATTTAGTGATGAGGATATCATTAATCAAATTAATTTAGCAATGGAACAATACGATCAAGATCAAGCTGCTGCATATGCTTCTGATATTGTTAGTGAAGATATTGTTAATCAAGCCATTAATGAACTTGCTGCTGAAGTTGCTACTGAAAATATGACTATGGAACAAACTTCAGAAACTTCTGAATTAACTGAAGATTCTTCAAAGTCTAAGTAGTATCATTGCATAAAAAAGGTAGATATCTACCTTTTTTTAATATTTTTGTTGACATTTGTTAATATTCTTATTATAATAGTAAACGAAATTAAAAGGAAAGCGATTTGAAATCCACCTGACTTGCGAATAGTAGTAGGTAAAGAGCCAATAAAATTATTTGATATAATTGTGTGCTTTTGGGTGGATTTTAAGAAATCCACCTTTTATATTTAATGGAGGTGTTTTATATAGCAAACAATAAGAATGGTCTACTGATCAATGAACAAATTAAAGCAAGTAATGTTCTAGTTATTGGTCCTAATGGTGAACAAGTTGGTGTAAAGCCAATCAAAGATGCTTTGACACTGGCAAGCTACGCAGGACTAGATTTGGTTTTAATGAATCCAAATGGAAATCCACCAGTTTGTAAAGTGATGGATTATAACAAATATCGTTATGAAAAACAAAAGAAAGAAAAAGAGGCAACTAAGAAACAGCGTGCAGCTAGTTCACAATTAAAGGAATTTCGTTTATCACCAGTAATCGATATTGGAGATTTTGAAACGAAATTAAGAAATGTGTCTAAATATCTTGAAAAGGGAGATAAAATAAAACTTTCTATTCGTTTTAAAGGTAGACAAATGGCACATACTGAATTAGGAAAAGAAGTACTAGATAAGTTTGCCGCAAAATTAGAAGATATTTCAATAATTGAACAGGCAGCAAAATTGGATGGTAGAACTATGATAATGTTATTAGCACCAAAAAAAGAAAAATAGGAGGACAAAATGGGAAAGTTAAAAACTCATAAAGGAACTAAAAAAGTATTGAACGTAAGAAAAAGCGGAACTGTTACAATGGGTCATCCAGGTTCTAGACATAACACAGGAAGCAAGAGCGCAGCTTATAACAGAAAAAAAAGAAAGAGTGTTCGTTTAAGCAGTGGGGATGCTAAAAGATTTAAAAATATCATTTAATCCCATAAGTAAGAAGGAGGAAGAAGAAGATGGCAAGAGTTAAAAATGGAGCTACAACTAAGGCTCGTCATAAAAAAGTATTAAAACAAGCTAAGGGGTATTTCGGAAGCAAACATAGATTATATAAAACAGCAAAAGAACAATTAATGCATTCTGGACAATATGCTTTTAGAGATAGAAAACAAAAGAAAAGAGATTTCAGAAAATTGTGGATTGCTAGAATTAACGCAGCATGTAGAATGAATGACATTAGTTATTCTAGATTTATTGATGGTCTAACAAAAGCTGGTGTTGAAATCAACAGAAAAATGTTAAGTGAAATCGCAATTAATGATGAAAAAGCATTCAGTGAATTAGTAGAAATTGCAAAAGCTGGAAAAGTTTCTAATAGTGCTGTAGCTAGTAAAAAAACAGAAGCTAAAGCTGAAGTAAAGGAAACAAAGAAAGAAGAAACAAAAGATTTCTCTAAAATGACTGTAGCTGATTTAAAAGCTATGGCGAAAGATGCAGGAATTGAAGGATATACTTCAATGAAAAAGGCGGAATTAGTAGCTGCTTTAGAAAAATAATCATATTAGTGAATTGATCTATCGAGTGCCTAAATGGTGATAGATTTTAGAAATTAATAGAAGGTAAAAACGAAAGGAAGAAAATTATGACAGTAGTTTCAATGAATTATTTATTAGAAGCAGGTGTTCATTTTGGACACCAAAAAAGAAGATGGAATCCAAAGATGAAGGAATACATCTTCACAACTCGTGATGATATTTATATTATCGATTTACAAAAAACAGCAAAGAAGATTGAAGAAGCTTATAAGGCTTTAAAAGAAATCGCTGA
This sequence comes from uncultured Caryophanales bacterium, assembly GCA_949948745.1. GTDB lineage: Bacteria > Bacillota_I > Bacilli_A > RF39 > UBA660 > Alloscybalousia. The sequence goes on along the minus strand of CATLHA010000002.1, from coordinate 38,330 downwards.
AAATGGTGGAAAGGTACTTTATGTAGGTACTAAGAAACAAGCACAAGAAGCAGCAGAAGAGAATGCAACTAGAACTAATATGTATTTCATTAATGAAAGATGGTTAGGTGGTACATTAACTAACTTTAAAACAATTCGTACTAGAATTAAGAGAATGGAAGACATCGAAAAAATGGAAAAAGATGGTGTTTTCGAAGTATTACCTAAAAAAGAAGTAATTCAAATTAAGAAAGAATATGAAAAATTAAATAAAAATTTACGTGGTATTCGCGATATGAAGAAAGTTCCTGAGGCTTTAATTATCGTAGATCCTAGAAAAGAAGAAATCGCAATTAAGGAAGCTAGAATTTTAGGAATTCCAGTATTTGGTGTAGTTGATACTAACTGTGATCCAGATATGGTTGACTATGTTATTCCTGGAAATGATGATGCTGTTAGAAGTGTTAAATTAATGATTGGTGCTTTAACTAATGCTATTGCTGAAGTTAACGGAAATGAAGTAATTGATTATTTAACAGAGGATGATAAATCAAAAGCAGCTAAGAAAGAAAAGAAAGAAAATAAATCAACTGAAAAAGTAGAAGAAGTATTTACTGAAGAAACAACAGAAGAAGATTTATCAAAAAAATCAGTTGCTGAATTAAAAGCAATGGCAAAAGAAGCAGGAGTTGAAGGATATACTTCAATGAAAAAAGCTGAATTACTTGAAGCTTTAAAATAAAATTCTAGGAGGAAAAATATGTTTAGCGCAAGCGATGTAAAAGAATTAAGAGAAAGAACTGGAGCTGGAATGATGGATTGTAAAAAAGCTTTACAAGCATCTGAAGGTGATATGGATAAGGCCATTGATTGGCTAAGAGAAAATGGAATGGCAAAAGCAGAAAAGAAGAATTCTAGAATTGCTGCTGAAGGAATTACAAGTATTAAAATTGAAGGAAACAAGGCAGTAATATTAGAAGTAAATTCTGAAACTGACTTTGTTGCTAAAAATGCTGAATTCCAAACTTTTGTTAGTAAATTAACAGATCTTATTTTAAATAGTGAAGTATCTACTATGGATGAAGCATTAGTACTTTCTACTGAAGAAGGAACTGTTAGCGATATGGTGGCTGCAACAGTTGCTAAAATTGGAGAAAAGTTATCATTTAGAAGGTTTGAAAGAGTTGTTAAAACAGATTCACAAGTTTTTGGAGCTTACTCTCATATGGGAGGAAAAATTGGTACTTTAGTATTATTAGAAGGAGCAAATGAAGAAGTTGCAAAAGATGTAGCTATGCATGTAGCTGCTATGAAACCAGCTTATTTAACTTCTAAAGATGTACCTACTGAAGTTTTAGAGCGTGAAAAAGCTGTTATGAAAGAACAATTATTAAAAGAAGGAAAACCTGAAGATCGTGTTGAACAAATCTTAGTTGGTAAAGTAAATAAATATTATCAAGATATTTGTTTAGTAGATCAGATCTTTATTAAAGCAGAAGATAAAGAAACAGTTGGTAAGTTTGTTCAATCTAACGGTGGAGAAATCCTACAAATGATTCGTTATGAAGTAGGAGAAGGAATCGAAAAGAAACAAGAAAACTTTGCTGAAGAAGTAATGAGTCAAATTAAAGGATAATCAAATTGATTATCCTTTTTTCTTTGTTTTTTGGTAAACAAGTGCTGAATTTAATTGTCTTATTTCATCATCAAAGATTAAATGTTGTTTAAAGTCTTTTTGTTTAAAAAAATAAATTATTTCATCTGTGGTTCCTAAATTGGATAAATTTGCATATTCATAGCCTGTTAAATTAAAATATCCTGCCATTAATTCTCCATAGTCATTTAATAGTGGTATGATGTCTTGTTGTAGGAATTCCCAATATTCTTCTAATGTTAATCCCATGCTTAATATTATATTAGATAAATATATTTTATCGAAGAAGTTTATTTTCAATTTTTTTGATAAATCTTGTATGTTAAGAAAATTTACTTCAATATTAACTTTTTTTATTTCTTCTTTTAATTTTCTATATGAATTTTCATTTAAATATGGATTTTTATTAATAACAATTCGTTCCATATATCGATTTGAGTTTCCATCTAATTCAAAAAATAACTGTTCTCTTATTATGGATTCTTTATAACTTGTAAACACAGTTTTCCAAAAATAATATGTTCTTTTATCTAAGAAATCTTTTATTTTTTTAAATTCATTATTTGCATGAAAATGAATCAAGAAAAATGATAAGAACTCTTCATAATCTAAAGCTTGAATTGCTGCAATTTTTAATAAAATGAAGTAGATTGCGTTATGATTAATATCAGTAATTATCAAATTTTTACAACCATATAAGATACTATTAATAGGTTGATCACCACTACCACCAATGAAGAGACTATTTGTCCAATTTTCTGATAAATCTCTATATAATTTTTTTGAATTTTCTGTTTGTGCTAAATAAATTTTTCCATGATATTTTTTTTCATCTATAGTTAATTTCTTACCATCTAGAAGAGTAGATACCATTTCTAAATCTTTTTTTAATTGATTCATGCTTGTTCTTTCCTTTTCATGCTTATAATTTATTGCTTTTTATAATAACATGTTTCTTTCTTAAATACAAATATTATCTTGAAAAAGTCTTTCCATAATTTTCTTTTTATAATATAATAAATATATAATATAGATAAAGGAAGGAAATTATGGATACAAATATTATTGAATCAGTAGAAGAAAGATTGCTAAAAGCAATTGAGAATTTGGAAAAGAGATTTGCAACTGTACGTGCTGGTCGTGCTAATCCAAGTAGTTTAGATGGAATTACAGTAGAGTATTATGGTACTCCAACACCATTAAAACAATTGGCAACTATTTCAGTTCCTGAAGCAAGACAATTATTGATTAAGCCATTTGATCGTGGTTGTTTGGCTGGGATTGAAAAGGCTATTTTTGAATCAAATTTAGGATATACGCCTAATAATGATGGAGAAACAATTCGTATTATTATTCCTGTCTTAACAGAAGATAGAAGAAAAGAATTAGTAAAACAAGTTAAGGCTATGGGAGAAGAGGGAAAAATCGCTATTCGTAACATTCGTCATGATGGGATTGAAGAAATCGATAAAATGGAAGTAAGTGAAGATGAGCAAAAATCTTTGACGAATCAAGTACAGGATTTAGTGAATAAATATAATAAACTAATTGATGAAAAGGCAAAAGAAAAAGAAGAAGAATTAATGACTGTATAGTCAAAAATTGGGGTGAAAATATGATAAATCAAGATAATCAAACTTATCAATTGGAAGAAAAGACAGGTAGATTGGTTTCTGTAATAGAGGCTACTCCTGAGCAGAAGAACCAAAAGATGAGTCGTATAGAAAAACTTGGGTCATTTCTATCTGATGTGGTACTAGGAGAAAATGTAGATTTAAATCAAGAAATAGTGACAAAAGAAGATAATCTAAATCAAGAATCAAAAAATGAGAATATTCAAGAAGATGTTCCTTATTGGAATTATACTGGGGAAACATATCATGGAATTTATCCTCCAAAAGATGTTACAAATAGTATCTGGATGCCAGTAGATGAAGTGTCACAAGTAGAAATGGATGAAAATACTTCAATAATTAATCCTGTTTGGGAAAAAGTTTCTTTTAATTTTGAAAGTGTCATAAATCGTATTCATTATGAAGATATGATAATTTCTATGGACGGTGATTCTATAGTTTCTGTTTATGAAAGTCAAATTGATGCATTGAAACAGGAAAATGTAGTTACTAATTTTGATTTTTCAGGTTCTATTTTAGGTTACCCTGAAAGATTAATGAATGATACATTTGTTAAAGTTGAGGATTTTAATAATCCATCAATTTTAGCTGAAGAACTTGTTTTTCCATTACTTAAAGGAGAAACGGTTGTTGGTTATGTGAATGGGAAAACAGTAGTTGAAACCGTTACACAAAACGGAGCTATTGAAATGCTTCAATCTAATAATCAGGAGGGAAATGCTCATGAATCTTGAAAATAAAATTGACTTTATCTTTGCTTTAGAAGATGGAAGTAAATATATGATTATTGATCAGGGAAATTGTCAGGGAAAGGCTTATTATTTGGCAAATCGCTTAGATACTCTTGGTAATTTAAGTAATGTTGTAGCTATTTTTTGTTTAGAAGATAATCAAAATTTGGTTCCAGTGGGAGATTCTAATTTATTAAGAGAATTGGAAAAATATTTTAGTAGTAGATTAAAAGAAAGTAATTAGTAGTTACTTTCTTTTCTTGATTTTAAGTTTTATATACTTTATACTTAAAATATATTTTTATGGAGGTTTTTATGAATAATTATAGAGTTTTATTTACAGGATGTACATTTGATCATGATAAAATTAATGAATTAAAAGAAAAAGGTCTTGAAATTATTCCAGCAGAGAAGAATTTGACTGATGAAGAACTTATTGCGTCTTTACAAGATTGTGATGCAGTTATTTGTAATGGAGAAGAATATTATAGTGATTCTATTTTAAGCCAATGTGAAAGACTTAAATTTATTCAATTCTTTGGAATTGGTTATTCTAAATGTGTTGATTTAGAGACAGCTAAAAAATATGGAAAGATTGTTTTAAATACACCTAAAGTTAATTCCTATTCTGTAGCAGAGTTCACTTTGGGGCTTATTTTAACTTTGAACCAAAAATTATTAGTTCATGATTATAATTCAAGGAATGGTGATTGGGTAGAAAAAACTTTTTTTGATTTAAAAGATAAAGTAATTGGAATTGTTGGAATGGGGCATATAGGTAAATATGTGGCGCAGATTATGTATCATGCTTTTGGAAATCAAATTCTTTATTATGATATTGAAGAAAGAAAAGAAGAGGAAGAAAAATATCAAGCCAAACGTGTATCTTTAGAAGAACTTTTTAAAGATTCAGATGTTGTTTCCTTACATATACCTTTAAACGATAGTACTCGTAATTTAATTGGTGAAAAAGAATTAAGTTTGATGAAGAAGCATGCTTATTTAATTAATACAGCAAGAGCTGAAGTAGTAGATGCAGAGGCTTTATATGATGTACTTAAAAATGATAAAATTGCTGGATGTGCTTATGATGGGTTTTATCAAGAACCAGTTGATTTAAGTACGAGTGAAGCAAAACTTTTGACTTTGCCAGTAGGAAAATTTACTTTAACTCCTCATACTGGATATAATGCAGTAGAAGGAACTACTAGAGTTCAAAATATGTGTATAGAAAATCTTTTACAGGTTTTTCATAATGAGTCATGTAAGAGTGTTGTATCGAAGTAGGAAAAATTATAAAATTTATAGTATAACTTTACAATTTTCATAAATTAGAGTATAATCAAGTCATATTGAGTTTGACTTGGATAAAGGAGTAGTACTAAGAAAAATATCTTATTAGAGACCTTGTGGTTGGTGAAAACAAGGAAGATAGTTCTTAAGAATTCACCTTTGGAGTTCTTAGTAAAAAGCTAAGCGTATATTTCGCGTTAAGAAATTAGAGATATAGAGAAATCTATAAATAAGGTGGTACCGCGACAATTCGCCCTTAGGTGTGAGTTGTCGTTTTTTCATGCTCAAACTACTATGTTAGAAAGGATGATTTTTATGAATATAACAGAAAAAGTAAAAATAATTAGAGAGTCTTTAGAAGAAGATATTAAGAATGTTACATCTAGTAAAGACTGTCAAGAATTAAAAGTAAAATATTTCGGAAAAAAAGGTCTTGTTACAGGACTTACTAGTAATATGAAAGAACTTTCTATCGAAGAAAAGAAAGAAGTAGGACGTGTTTCTAATGAAATCAAAGTAGAAGTAACTACAAAAATTTCTGAATTGGAAGAAGAACTAAAGATAAAAGAATTAAATGAAAAATTAGAGTCAGAAAGAATTGACTTAAGTTTACCTAGTAAAAAGTTAAAAAGAGGTTCTCGTCATCCATTCCAAAGAATTATTGAAGATGTTGAAGATTTCTTTGTTTCTATGGGATATGATGTAGTAGATGGACCAGAACTTGAAACAGATGAAAATTGTTTCCAAAGATTAAATGTACCTTTAGGACATCCAGCAAGAGATGCACAAGATACCTTCTATATTGATCCAGAATACTTACTTCGTACACAAACTTCTAGTGTTCAAGCAAGAACTATGCAAGCAAATAAAGATAAAACAGCAATCCGTATGATTTGTCCTGGTAAAGTATATCGTAGGGATGATGATGCTACTCATTCTCATCAATTTGGACAAGTAGAAGGATTGGTTGTTGATAAAGATGTTTCTTTAGCAGATCTAAAAGGAACTTTAGAGTTATTTGCGAAAAAGATGTTAGGTGAAAATACTCATGTTCGTTTTCGTCCAAGTTTCTTCCCATTTACAGAGCCAAGTGTTGAAGTTGATGTTACATGCTTTAAATGTGGTGGTAAGGGATGTCCTTTATGTAAACAAACAGGATGGATTGAATTATTAGGTGCAGGTATGGTTCATCCTAATGTATTAGAAATGGGTGGATATGATCCTAAAGTTTGGACAGGATTTGCTTTTGGAACTGGTTTAGATAGATTAGCTATGTTCCGTTATGAAATTCCTGATATTCGTTATTTATATACAAATGATATCCGTTTCTTAGAACAATTTGATAGAAAGGATGAGGAAAATGAAATTAAGTAGAAAATTTGTTAGTGATTATGTATCAATCGATGTTGATACTAAGACTTTAGCTGATGATATGACTAACGTTGGAAATGAATACGACTCTTGTGAAAAGCTAATTCCAACTTCTAAATTAATTATTGGTGAAGTAGTAGAATGTATCGATCATCCAGATAGTGATCATCTTCATGTATGTAAAGTAAATATTGGTAGTGAAGTACTACAAATTGTATGTGGTGCTCCTAATGTTCGTACAGGAATTAAAGTAATCGTCGCAACAGATGGTACAACCCTTCCTGGTGGTGTTATTAAAAAAGGAACTATTCGTGGTCAAGAATCTAATGGAATGCTTTGCGCTATTTCTGAACTTGGTTTAGAACATAAATTCTTAACTGAAAAAGATATCAATGGAATTCATGAATTACCTAGTGATGCTCCTGTTGGAGAGGATGCTATTCAATTTATGGGACTTGATGATGAAGTTATCGACTTTGAATTAACTTCTAATAGAGGAGACCTTTTAAGTATTTTAGGAATGGCTTATGAAATTGGGGCTATTTATGGAAAAGAAGTAGGAGATATTGATTTATCATTTAAAGAAGAAAAAGAATCTATTGATGGTAAATTTATTCTTGATATACAAACTGAAAATTGTCCTTTATTCTTAGCTAAAAAAGTAGTAGATGTGACAATTAAAGAAAGTCCTGAATTTATTAAAAATCGCTTAATGGCATCTGGAATTCGTCCAATTAATAATGTAGTTGATATTTCAAACTATGTTATGTTAGAAACAGGGCAGCCTCTTCATTATTATGATGCCGATCGATTAGGAGATAAATTAATCGTTCGTATGGCGAAAGACGATGAAAAATTAACAACACTAGATAGTCAAGAAAGAGTATTATCTTCTTCTGATATTGTGATTGCGACTGATAAAGAAGCAGTTGGACTTGCTGGTGTTATGGGTGGTTTAACTACTGAGATCGAAGAAGATACAAAAAATATTATTATCGAATCCGCAATCTTCCATCCAACATGCATTCGTAAGACAAGTAAGAAAGTATTAAGAAGTGAAGCAAGTAATCGTTTTGAAAAAGGTCTTGATCCAAAAAGAACTTATATGGCAATGATGAGAAGTTGTCACTTATTAGAAAAGTATGCAGATGCCAAAATTGTATCTGGCATGGTGGAATATAAAAATATGGAAATTAAAGAAAAAGAAGTAGTTGTTTCTATTGATAAGATTAATAAAGTTCTTGGTATTTCCATTACAAAAGAAGAAATACTTGATATTTTAAAACGTTTACAATTTGAAGTAGTAGAAAAAGATTCTGTTTTAACTATTACTGTTCCAACTAGAAGAACTGATATTTCAATTCCAGAAGATATTATCGAAGAAGTTGGTAGAATTTATGGTATTGATAAAATTGAAGGAAAAGCGATGATGCTTCCTGTTATGCCTGGCACTGTAGATAGAACGAAACGTTATATTAGAAATAAACTAGCTGATTTAGGATTAAATGAAACGTTAAGTTATGCGCTTACTCCTGAGTCTGATGGACTAAAATTTACAACTGTTAAGGATGTTGAAAAGGTAAAAGTACTAGATCCAATGAGTGAAGATAGAAACACTTTAAGATATAGTCTAATTCCGTCTTTATTATCTGTATTCAAATACAATAAGGCAAGAAATTATAAAGATATCTCTATTTATGAAATTGGAAAAGGATTCTATAAAAAAGATGGAATTTATCATGAAGAAGAGCGTTTGGCTGTACTTATGACAGGAATTTATAATGTTGGACTTCATAAAGAAGTAGTAGACTTTTATGTAATTAAGGGAATCTTAGAAGAAATATTAGAATCTTTAGGATACCAAAACCGTTACAGTATTGTTCCAACTAGTGAAGTTGATGAACTTCATCCTGGACAAAGTGCGAAGATTATTTTAAATAATGTTGAAATCGGTGTTATTGGAAAAGTACATCCTTCTATTATAAAAGACAATATTTTTGTAATGGAAATTAACCTAGAAACATTACTTAGCTTCCGTACAAAGAAAATGCAATATAAAGAAATCACAAAATACCCAAGTGTATTAAAAGATGTTGCCTTTGTTGTTAAGAAAAATATTACTGCTGATGAGATTCGTTCTGTAATTAAAAAAGCAGGTGGAAAGTTATTAACTTCTACCCAAGTATTCGATGTATATGAAGGTGAAAATGTTGGTAATGATGAAAAATCTATCGCATTCTCTTTAACATTCCAAGATCCTACACGTACATTAAATGATGAAGAAGTAATGAAGATATTTAATCAAATTATCGAATCTGTTGAAAATAAATTACCAGCAGTAGTTCGTGATAAATAAAACTTATTAAAAAACGAAAAGTGAAGAAAAAGATTTACTTTCGTTTTTTTTGTGGTATAATATAGGCATTTTTAAAGGAAAGGGGGATATTTATGGGTTATATTAAAAATGTCCAAGTTGGTGATATTTATCTAAGAGGTGGTGTTTACCATTTAGTATTAGAAAAAGTGTGTAATATTGAAGACATGTATTGGTGTTCAGTAAATGGAGGAGAACTTGATATTGATAGCTTAATTCAAGCTGAAGATTATGCGGGTGTACATATTACTGAAAATTGTCAATTCATTGATAAAGTTAGTGAAACTCAACATAAGGAAGCCTTAGCTAATCTTAGACAAAGTCGTTTGGAAAAATTACAATCATTGAGACAATATCAAGAAGAACATAAAGATGATGAAAATAAACCAAACAAAGCGAAAAAACTTCTTCATTCTCTAACAAGTGGTGTAATAAAAATTGGGAAAATTTAAAAAATTAATTTTAATTGATAGAAACATAGGAGTACGAAAAAAGTATTTCTATGTTTTTTTCTTTTTCTTGTGTTATATTTATAATAGAAGGTGATAAAACTTATGAAGACACTAATTATTTCATTTTTAGGGGTTGTACTTGGAATTCTATTTATAATATTTTTAATCTATCTATGGTTTCGTATGATGTTAAATAAATATGGTTTTAAGAACAAGAATTTGCGTCAAATATATGAAGAAGCTAAAAGACAAGAAAAGTTAAATAATAAAAAACCAAAGCAAGTATCAGGAATGACTCCTATTTTAAAACCAAAAATCTTAGAAGATTTTAAAGATTTTCAGGAGGAAGAATTTTATAATCAAACAGAAAGATGTATTCGTACAGTATTAAAATGTATCGAAGAAAAGGAAAGTAGTTATTTGGATTCTGATGAATATATACTAATACGAGATAAAATCTTTTTTCAAATTGAAAATTTAAAAGATGCTCATATTAGTAAACATTATGGAGATATCAATTTTCATAAACATGGAATAAAATCTTACGAGAATAAAAATGGGATTATTAAGTTAGTAGTATCTAGTTCTTTAGAATATTATTATGAAGAATCAAAAGATTTTAAAAAGATTATTTCAACAGAAGATAAAAAACAGACTAGGTATTTTACAACTTTTGTATATATATATGATGTTAAAAAAGCTGGGTTTGATATGAGAGTACTTGGACTTACTTGTCCTTCATGTGGAGGTCCTATTGAGAGTTTAGAAAAAAAATCATGTCCTTATTGTAAAAGTGGAATTTATTTTCAAATTGCTTCTTTAGTAAAATGTTTCAAAATAATTGATGTAAAAGAAGATTGATAAAATATTCGATAAAATATTTGTCTAATTTTTGTTTTTTACTTTTTTTTCTTTTATTTAATGATATAATGAAGTAGGGTAGACTTCGTTAGTAGAAGAAGAAAAACTCACAGATATTTATAAACTATTCATATTAGGAGGTATTAGAATGGGTTTAATTAAATCAATGGTTCAGTCTGTTGGAGGAACTTTACATGATCAATGGCAAGATTTGATTCAATGTGAAAATATGGGAAATGAATTACTTATGAAAAAAGTAACAACTCCTACTGGACAAATTTCAAAAGGAAGTAGAATAATTGTAGCGCCTGGACAAATGGCAGTTATCTTAGATTCAGGTATGATTGTAGATGCTACTGCAGAGAGTGGTGCTTACGAGTTTGATCAATCTTCATCACCATCATTCTTTGGTGGGCAGTTTGGAGCAGTATTTAAGGAAATGTGGCAAAGATTCAAGTATAATGGAACACCTGCAAAAGGGCAAGCTGTATATTTCTTTAATATGACTGAAATTTTAGGAAATAAGTTTGGTACTGCAACTCCAATTGTATTTCAAGATTGGTCTCATCCAATTCCAAATCAGATGACGGGAACATATTCTCCAATGAGAGTAGAAGTACGTTGTTATGGAACTTATACATTCTCAGTAGGAGATCCAGTTGTGTTTATGCAAAATGTAGCTGGTGCAGGAGATGAATATAGAGTTGATCAAATTACAGATCAAATGAGAGCAGAAGTAATTGGATCTTTCCAAAACGTATTAAATGAACTTGGTTCTTCTGTTCATAAGGTACCAGTTATGGAACTTCCTAGTCGTACTGATGAAATTAAGACAACAATGGATGAAAAAGTATTTGACCAACCAATTCGTGAAAGAGGTTTAAAATTACGTGGTTTCGTTGTTGAAAGTGTTTCATTAGATGAAGAATCTAATAAGAAGATTGATAATTATGAATTATCAAGTAATTCTATGATGCAACAAGGTGCTCTTGTTGGTGCTTATGCAAATGCTGTTCAGGATGCTGCTAAAAACGAAAATGGTGCAGGAACTGGCTTTGTTGGTGTTGGCATGATGAATATGGCAAGTGGCGGAATGGTTGGTGGTGCAGTAAATGCTCCATTCCAAAATGCGGCTCCTAATCAAACTTTCCAAGCAGTAGATCCATATCAACAACAACCTGCTGCTGTGAATACGGAAGCATCTCCTTCAGTAGAGGCTCCAGAAAATCAAGAAGTAAAACCTAAATTCTGTAGTAATTGTGGAAATCCAGTTACAGGAAACTTCTGTAGTAATTGTGGAACAAAAGTAGAATAGGAGAAAATATGAAAAAAACTTTCAAAATATCAGTATTGTTAATTTTATGTGTATTTGCAGTTACAGGATGTTCTGATAATAATAATCAAAAATTAGGTGGACATTTAAATGAAAAAGATAGTATTTTAGATAATATTCAAGATAAAGATTCTAATTCTGATACTACCAATGATAATAAAAATGATTCTAGAAAAGTATTGACTTGTACGAAATCTGGAACAGTGACTACTGGTGTTCAAGCTGATTTTACTTATCAAGTATTTCATGATGGAATTTATGCTGAAGAGGTTCATACTGTGGAAAAATTAATGACTAATAATGAGGAGTATTTACAACAATATCGTAATTTATTAATTCGTGGATATGAACCATATCAGGATATTGAATTTTATGATTATGATGTTAAAATTAATGGAAATACATTAACAAGTACAGTAAATATCAATTATGCGAAAATTGATACAGAAAAAATGATAGAAATTAATAAAGAGAATGCAACTCTTATTAAGAACGGAAAAGTATTAGTTTCTGATATGAAAGCTTTATATGAACAACAAGTAGGTGCAGTTTGTAAATAGATACCTTTATGGTATCTTTTTTTTGTAAAATTGTCTTTTTTTCTTTATTTGTGGTATATTATATATAAGAATAAGATGATAAAGGAGGGCGTCATGTTAAAGGTAAAAGATGTCACTAAGTATTATGGTTCTCATTTAGCTGTAGATCATTTATCCTTTGAAGTTAACCAAGGAGAAATTTTTGGACTTTTAGGAGCGAATGGTGCAGGTAAAACAACTACTTTTCGTATGATTATGGGTTTACTTGAACCAAATCAAGGAAATATTACATTTGATGAAAAACCAATTGATTATACGATGACTGATAAAATAGGATTTGTTACAGAAGAGAGAAGTTTACTTACAAAACTTACTGTAAAAGAACAAATTATCTATTATGGAATATTAAAGGGAATGGTAGAAGAAGATATTTTAGAAAAACTTGATATATGGTTGGAAAAATTTCATATTTCAGAATATAAGAATCGAAAAATCAAAGAGCTTTCTAAAGGGAATCAACAAAAAATTCAATTTATTTCTGGAGTGATTCATTCTCCTCAATTATTAATTTTAGATGAACCATTTTCTGGACTTGATCCAATTAATGTTAAAATGTTTCAAGAAGTAATTTTGGATTTAAAAAGTAAAGGATGTTCTATTATTTTTTCATCTCATCAAATGGAACATATTGAATTATTTTGTGAGAAGCTTGTTATCTTAGTCAAAGGAAAAGTGGTTCTTAGTGGATATTTAAAAGATATCAAAAAAGAATATCGGAAGAAAAATATTCTGATTGAAGGAGATGTCTCTGTTTCTGAGCTTAAAAAAATAAAAGGTGTACTTGATGTTACTTTATTAAACCAAGAATATCAAGTAAAAATAGAAAGTGATGCAATTGTAGAGAAAGTTTTTCAGGCAATTAGTAAGAGCAGAATTACGAAATTTGTTGTAGAAGAGGCTAGTTTAAATGAGATTTTTATCGAAAAAGTAGGTGAAGCATATGACGAGTAAATTTTGGTTTTTGACAAAGCAAAGTTTAAATAAAAAAGTAAAAACAAAATGGTTTTTATTTGCGAATTTATTACTTTTGGTAGTTCTTGTTGGTATTATAAATATGGATAGTATTATTAGTTTCTTTGGTGGAGATTTTTCATCAGATATAGAGATTGTATTATTAGATGAAACAAAAGAAAGTAAAGAAATATTTGAACAAAACTTAACTTTTTCTAAAGAAACTTTAGATTTAGATAATGATATTTCAGTTGAAGTTTATTCTGGTAATTTAGATAAGTTAAAAGAAGAATTAAAAGAAAATGATAAGATAGGAATTGTTTTAGAAAAAGATAATGATGTTTATATGAAAGCAAAAATTATTTCTGATACTAAGATTGATACGATGTCTTATCAATTACTTGTACAAGCTTTGAATCAAACGAAGGCACAAGTTGCGATGAAATATGCTAATATTGATCCTATTCAATTACAGAAGATTACTTCTAATGTTGAGATAGAACGATTAATTTTAGATACTGAGGCAAAAACTGATGATGAAGCTATGTCTTTAATTATGGGTACTGTTTTTCCGACAGTAATCTTACCATTTTTTATGTTAGTTATCTTTTTAGTACAAATGATTGGTACGGAAATTAATGAAGAAAAGACTACAAAAAGTATGGAAATCATTATTTCTAATGTTAGTCCAAAGACACATTTCTTTTCTAAAGTGTTAGCATCTAATGTCTTTGTTTTAATGCAAGGAGCACTTCTTCTTATTTATGGTGGAATTGGATTACTTGTTAAAACTCTTTTTGGTACAAGTACAAGTTCTAGTTCTCTTACTAGTACTTTTAATGATATATGGAATAGTTTAGGGCAGATGGGAATTATGGATCGACTTCCAGAAATTATAATCTCTGCTTTAGTTCTTATGATTTTGTCATTTATCGCATATTCTTTAATTGCGGGAATTTTAGCTTCTATGACTGTAAATATGGAAGATTTTCAACAAATCCAAACACCTATTATGATGGTATGTTTACTTGGATATTATTTGTCTATTATGGCTGGAGTATTTAATGGTTCTATTTTTATTCGAGTGTTATCTTATGTTCCTTTTATTTCTTGTTTACTTTCACCAGCATTACTTGTGATAGGACAAATTGGTATTTTTGATGTCCTAATTTCAGTGTTATTTTTAATTATTACGATTTGGATTATGATTAAGTATGGATTTAGAATTTATAAAGTAGGAATCTTAAATTATTCTACAGATAAAATGTGGAAGAGGTTATGGAATGCTACTAAACAGAAAGGATAAAAGAATATGGCAAAATATGAAGCAGGAGATACAGTAATTTTTCAAGAAAAAGAATATTTAGTTACTCAAGTGATTTCAATAGGAGATAGTAATTATTTGATGTTATCTAGTTTATTTCAACCATTTCAGCTTATTTTTTGTGTTGTAGAGATGGACAATTTAGAAATGGTTACTAATATGGATATTGTAAATCAGTTGCTTAGTCGTGTTGGAGAAAAGGCTTAGTAGAGAGATTCGTTAAAAGAATTTCTCTTTTTCTTTATTTATGATAAAATTATTTTAATGAATAGAGGTGTATTTATGAAAAAAGAAAAGCTAGATGAAATAGATTTTGAAATTTTATGGGAAGGAGTTCCTAATGGTCTTTGGGAGAGATTTTTGACTTTAATTCATTTAAATTTTACAAAGTATCAAATAACAAAGGATGAATTAATTGTGACAACTGGATTTTTTAAGCGAAAGAGCAATTCTTTTGAACTATATACTTTGAAAGATCCTGATTTAACAGAAACTTTAATTGAGAGAATGATTCATGTTGGAACAATTAGTGTTACAGTAGATACTCATAGTAGTAGTGAACGTTCTGGGATGAAAATATATTTACGTCATTTAACTGATGCTTCTAAGGTACGTAAGCTTTTAAGAGATGCGATTGAAGATGATGTAAATGAAAGAAGAATTACTTATTTTGATAAAGTTTAGGTGGAGGTATTTTAATGGAAGAAATGATTGATGTACTTGATGGTGAAACAGGAAAACTAACAGGAAAAGTAATTAGTAAAAAGGAAGCACATAAGAAGGGAATATGGCATTCTTCAATTCATATTTTAATTGTAAATAAAGATTGTACAAAAACATTGTTACAAAAAAGATGTGAAAGAAAAGATTTATATCCAAATATGTGGGATATTGCGGTAGGTGGACATATTAGTAGCGGGGAAGATGTTGTTACTAGTGCGAAAAGAGAATTAGAAGAAGAACTTGGATTAGATTCTTCGAAATATGATTTTAAAGTTTTTGAAGTTGTTAAAGAAATGTTTTGTGATCATGGAATTATTAGTAATGAATTTGTTTCTTGTTTTGTGATTTATGATGATATTGATATTCATTCTATTAAACTTCAAGAAGAGGAAGTTAGTGAAGCTAAGTGGTGTACAAAAAATGAACTTGATGGATTTATTAAGAATAATGAGATTATTCCACATCATAGGGAATATGAGATTTTAAATGAAATTTTAAAAGATATTGATTAAAAGGTGAGTTATATGAAATTAGTTTTAACTGCATGTGGTGTTATTAACGAAAAACTAAAGAAAGATACTTTAAAGTTATTTGATAAAGAACCGAAGGATATTCATATGCTTTATATTACAACAGCGGTTGATGGAGAACGAGATTCTGACTTATCTTGGGTAGATGAAGAATATCAAACAATATTAGATTTAGGAATATTAAAGGAACATATTGTAGAATATAAAATTGGACAAGAAATTGATGTTCATCATTTTGATGTTATCTATATGATGGGTGGTAATACTTTTTATTTAATGTCTAAAATTAGAGAATATCATTTTGATCAGATTTTAAAAGACGTAATTAATGAGGGAATTGTCTATATTGGCTCTAGTGCTGGAAGTGAAGTAATCGCTAAAAGTATTGATGCTGCGCTTGGTTTTGATGAAAATATTGTTGGGTTAACTGACTTTAGTGGATTAGGATTTATTGATTCTATTATTATTCCTCATGCTAATAAGAGAAAAGAACATATTTTAGAATATATGAAGACAAGTAAATATCCAGTGATTGCGATAGAAAATGGAGATGGAAAAATTATTTCCAATAACGAAAAATTATAATTTAGGAGGGGATTTTGCTGATGAAAAAAATAGAACAGTTATTAAAATATGAACAAGAAATATTAAGTCTTCAATATACAATAAATCTTTTAGAATGGGAGTTAAGAATATCTGCACCTAAAAAATCCGAAGAAGATTTAATTCATTTAATTACCAAATATGAAAATGAATTATTTCAAATGAAGACATCTACTAAATATGGGATATTACTTCAAGAAATAGTGGAATCTATAGAATTTCAAGAAATAGAGGTTCCTGAACAAAGATATATCTTGGATTTATTAAAAAGATATAATGAAGATAAAAAAATTCCTTCTGATTTTTATATTGAATATGCAGAACTTAAAAATAAATCAAATATTGCTTGGAGAGAAGCAAAAGAGAAGAATGACTCTTCTTTATTCTTTCCTTATTTTAAACAAATTGTTGAAATGACTAAGAAATGTTATCGTTATATAGATAGTGAGACTAGTAATTTATATGATGTTATGCTAGATAGTTACGAGATGGGTGTTACCAGTAAGCAAATTGATCCTTTATTTGAAGAATTAAAAAAGAGGATTTTACCTTTAATTCCAAAAACTACTGTTTTTTCTAATGTGCCAAAGGTTACTTGTCGTGATTCTGAATTAATAGAGTGTGCGGAGTACCTGTTAAAATACATTGGTTTTGATATGAATCGAGGAGCTCTTGGAATTTATCCTCATGGTTTTACTGAAAAATTAGGGCCTAATGATATTCGAATTACTTTTAGACATACCGAGGATCCAATTGATTTTGTTACTACTGTAATTCATGAAGGTGGACATGGAATCTTTGAACAAAATATGAAGGAAAGTTT
This sequence comes from uncultured Caryophanales bacterium, assembly GCA_949948745.1. GTDB lineage: Bacteria > Bacillota_I > Bacilli_A > RF39 > UBA660 > Alloscybalousia. The sequence goes on along the minus strand of CATLHA010000002.1, from coordinate 21,095 downwards.
AACGAAATACGAGAATTCTCCATTAAATCATTTATATGCTTTACATGAGAGTCAATCTAGATTTTATGAAAATATTTTAGGAAGAAATAAAAATTTTTGGATTCCTATTTATGATAAGGTAAAGGAAATGTTACATTTAACTATCGATTTAGATCAGTTTATAAAGTTTTTAAATTGTCCTAACCCTGGACTTATTCGAGTAGAAGCAGATGAACTTACTTATTGCATGCATATTATTTTAAGATATGAAATAGAACGAGATTTGTTTAATGGAAATCTTACTGTAGAAGAAATTCCTTCTGTATGGAAAAAGAAAATGAAGGAATATTTAAATGTAGATGTAGAAAATGATATTGATGGATTTATGCAGGATGTACATTGGTCTGAAGGAGATTTTGGATATTTTCCTTCCTATTTATTAGGATCTATTTATGATGGAATGTTCTTAGATGCGATAAAAAGAGATTTAGGAGATATCGATTTTCTTTTAAAAGAAGGGCGTGTTCAAGAAATTACAGATTATTTAATAAAGAATATTCATCAAAATGGTGGTGCCTATACTTCTAATGAAATTATAGAAAAGCTATGTGGTTTTGACATAACGATTGAACCAATAGCTAGATATTTTGAAGAAAAATATGGAAATAAGTAAAGTGGGAGAAGAAAGATGAAATTTAAAAAAATAGTTATTGTAGAACCAGTTTTATTAAATGAACCATCCAAGAAAGAATTAAAGAATTATTGCCAGGAATTGGTTTCTTTTGATGTTCCTACTTTAGATCAAAAAAAGATATTAGAAAGAATTCAAGATGCAGATTGCATTTTGGTTTCTTCTAGAACTGTCATTTCTAAGGAAGTAATTTATTCTTGTAGAAATTTAAAACATGTTATGCTTTGTTGTTCTTATTATGGAAAGGAATTTTGTAAAGTGGATATCGATGCTTTAGAAGATAAAAATATTACATATTCTTATTTATCTGGACATGGGGATCACGGTGTTTTAGAGTTTACAATTTCTTCTGTGATTCAGTTACTTCATGGTTTTTCTGGAAAGAGATGGAAAAATGAAATTCTTGACTTATCCAATTTAAAAGTTGGAATTTTAGGTCTTGGAAATCTAGGCAGTAAAGTAGCTTCTTTATTTTCTTTTTTTGATGCTGATATTTATTATTATAGTAGAACAAGAAAGAAAAATTTAGAAGAACAATTAAATATTACATATTTAGAGTTGGAAGAACTATTATCTACTGTTGATATTTTATCTATCAATGTAAACCGAGATGTTTGTTTGATTGGTGGAAGTCGATTAAAGCAATTTGGTAATGGAAAAATTATTGTCAATACTTCGATTGGAAAGTGTTACGAATTTGCCTCTTTAAAAGAGTGGTTACAAAATAAGGACAATTATTATATTTGTGATAAGGCAACGATTGATTCAGATTTAGAAGAGATTCTAGATTATGAAAATATTATTTATAGTAAAGATATTTCTGGGGATACCAAACAATGTTATGATAGGGCAAGTGAGCAAATTTTAAAAAGGATTCAAGAGGTACTTTCTAAGTAAAAAAACTATACTTTTCTTCTTGTTTGTGGTAATCTAATAAATAAAATTTAGTTTGGTTGGTGGTAGTAATGAAGAAAATGATTTTTATTGAAGGATTGCCTGGTGTTGGGAAGACGACAATGGTAACGAAAATTAAAGAAATGGGTCTTGATGGTGTAGAAATTGTCGATGAATTAATTAATCCAGACATTGATAATCCATTTATTGATCCTGAGGAAGTTTTCTTAAAAAATGATGAAATGAAGGTTTTTAATCGTAAGAAAGATTTAACAATTGTTGATCGTGGACCTATCAGCACTTTAGTTTATAATCAAGTAAATCATTTGATTGATAACAGTTATGATGCCTCTTATGTCGAAAAATGGTTTCAAAAATTTAGTGATATTTATAAAGACGATACTACATATACATATTATTTATATCATCCAGAGGAATACCATCCATCTTTGGAGGATGATAAAAATCCATTTGGTTCTATTGATAATTTAAAATTAACACATGCTTTAACATTATTTAATTTGAAGAAGTATGCGAAAAATTTTAAAGTAATTGAATATAGAAAAAATAATATGGAGGAAGTTATCAATGAAATTATTAATTAATTTGTGTGGCCATGATGGTATTATTAGTCATTATGCAGGAGTAGGAACCATTGTTAGAAGATATATTGAAGTATTAACAATTTTACTAAAAGAAAAAAATATTGATTATCATTTAAATTTATTTACTTTAGAATTTAATGAAGATAGTATGGGTTATAACAAAGAACTTTGGGATTTTCATAAGGAGTTAGAAAATTCCTCTTTATATATTGTTCCTAATGGAACAAATGGAGAGACTAGTTTTGGAAATGTGAAAAATTGGACTTTAGCTAGTCAAAATGTCGCAAGAATTATCAATGAGATTGATTTTAATCAGTATGATTATGTAGTTACCTTATGTAACGACACTCCTTTTGCATGCTTACTTTCTATGATTAAAGATGAGAAAAATAGTATTAAAGCTTGGATACCACATTCTACTGGAAAAATTTATAATGTAGATTCTTCAATTTCAGAAGAGGATCAATTACATAAGGAGCATATTGATTGGGAGCAAGCTGCTGTTGATTATATTAATCAAGATTCTAATACCTATTTAATTTCTACAGGTGTATATATTCATGATCATTTAATTAAAGAGTATCAATTAAAAGAAGAAAAAAATATTAATATTATTAATGGTGAAATTCTATCAAGAGAAAATTCTTATGATGAAACAGATACAATGAAAAATATATTAGAAGATTTAAATCAATACGATTCTATTTTAATGGCATTTGGTCGTGCTGAAAAATATAAAAACCTAGAGCAAGCAATGGTTTTAGGAAATAGTTTAAAAGTGAAGCCAATCATTATTACACAGCAATATTTTGATGGACAACCAATCATTGAAGATTATAAAAAGAAAGCTGAGGAAACATCATCTTTGCTATATGTAGATCCACCATTTTTCTTACCTCAGTATATTGTTAAATACTTTTCTAAACCCATGATTATGTTAATTCCATCTGAAAGGGAAATCTTTGGTTTAATTATTAATGAAATACGTCGTTTTAAGAAAGATAATGTTTTAATTGTTGCGAATGATCGTGGTGGTCTTCATGAACAAATTGAGGATTTAGAAGATGGTATTTTAGTTGATTTAAATGATATAGAAAGTAGTACTCAGAAAATTTTAAAACATTTTAATGAAGAAGATATGATTCGATTTAATAAAAATGCGCAAAAAAGATTAGAAAATGATTATAACTTAATTCAAAATTTTGATTATTTTTTCAGGAAGATTTTAGGTGATGATTATGAATAAATACTTACCAAGATTAGAGGACTTAGTTCCAATTTCTGATTCTACGGAAACATTTTCTGAAACTCCAATGGTGCGTGAATTCTCTAAATTATATGTGAAAGAGCAACTACAAGTACTAGCGGATCTTGTTAGGCAAAGCATGATTTATATGAAGTATCCCAATCCAAATAATGATAGAGATATATTAATGGGAGATGATTTTACTTCTTCTAAAGTGTTTTTAGATTATATTCATGATTTAAACCTTTTTCCAAAGAGTCATTTGGCTTTGGTAAACAGTAGAAAGAATATTGATTTAAAAAATAGTTCTTTATATCATTTTGTTGTTATTGTAGAAGCTCCTAATAATAAAACATTTATGGTAGATACTACTCCAGATGTTGGTTATACTTATGGAAAAGTTATTGATTTAGAACATCAAGATATCTATCAGTCTTATACAGTAGTGGATTCTACTTTAGAAGAATTAATTTCTCTTATTCGAAATGATATGTATTATATTTCTCATGGACAATATAACTATTCTCAGATTGAAAATTATAATATCTTTAAAAAGTCACTTCAGAATGTTGATTATTTAGATGGATTATTTTATCGATATTACGAATGTGTTATGGATAGTAATTTTTCTCATTTGAAAGAAATTTTAAAACATGAATTTTTTGATAAAATTACTGAGTTTGAAAATATAGAACAGTTAAATGATATTCATAAGGAACCAGTAATTGAACGTTGGAAATCTAATTTAGAATTCTTACTAGAAAATAGTAAAGATTATAAAGCACAACAAATTGAGGCACAAAAGATTATTGGAGAAGAGAAGAAAGATAAATATTTAGATTTAAGGGATATGTCAATTTTATATAATCATATTACGCCACGGTTATTCTATGAATTTGGATATAACGTTATTATTATTAAATCTTCTTCTTATTTATTAGGAATTTCTAAATCTGTTACTTTATCTATGATTCCAGATCAAAGAAGATTAATTACAGAGTATGATTGTAATATAGGGGAAAAATCAGAACTTGGTTTATATCCTATGAGTTTCTTTCATCCACATGGTATGAAATATAACTATCAGATGAAAGGCCCTAATAAAGTTATTTTATTAAACGATGATCAAGATCTATTAAATGAAAGAAAGCATTGGATTCGAAAGAATTATGGACAAAAAATTAAAGGTCATTATGTAGAATGGTTTAATGGTGAAAAAATGTTATGGGATCCTAATTTACTTACAAATTATGTGCATTCTACAGATGATGCATGTGAAGCAAGTATGCATTTTTTAGTAGGATATCCAGAATATCAAGTTTTTACTAGATTTAATTATCCAAATCCAGTACTTATGAAGAGGAAAAAATAATGAATGAAGAATATGAATATAGTTTTAAAGTAAAAAGTGTAAATGATTTTATTAAATATTGTGAAGAGAATCATTATAAAATAGTAGAAGAATATAAACAAGTTCGTACCTTATATAAAAATGGTGGAAAAGTTATGGCTAGAATTACTACGAATACTTATAATGATAAGAAAGTTAGTATTTTAAATTTTAAAGATGATAATTTAAATAGTAGTCCATTAAAAATTTCTAGAGAATCAGAAGATTTAGTTATTACAAAAGAAAATAAAAAATTTGTTGATTCTTTAATTCAAATACTAGATTTAACAAATATTAAGATATTTAAAAGAAAACGTATTGTTTTTAAAAAGAAAAATGTTGTGTTTGAAATTGATAAATATATCTCTCCTCGCATGAATGTAGTCGCAATTGAAGGAAAAAAAGAAGAAATAGATCAAGTATATTCTTCTTTAGAAAGTATTATTTTAAAAAATAAAATTGATGAGTAAAATGATCTTGAAAGGCTTATATGGTCTTTCTTTTTCTTTTTTTGAAAAATGTAAAATGTATGTGATATAATGTAATCATAGGAGATGCTTATGAATTACAAATATAAAAAGGGACAACTTTTTGGAAAAAGGTTAAAAGTACCAAAGTATATATTATCTAATATTTACAATTGTACACTTTCTTTAAAAGAAATGTTAGAATATCACTTGATAGATAAAATTCCAACTACTTGTTTATTTGAATCAGATAGACAAATTGTTGAAAAGTTTGGGATTGAAAAGATAAAAAATTTAGATATAACATTATTTACTGGCGATTTATATCTACAATCATCTCATTTTATAGAATTGTTAAAATATGAGGTAGATCCATCTACAGATGATATCAATCTCTCTTTATATGAAATTATAAAAGATCAAATAGAACCATCTAAGTATCCTGATGGAATGAAAAAAGTATATTCTAATCGATTATTTAGTGAGGAGGAGGAAAAAAATCTTCCATATCAATATATTGCACGTAATTTTAATCGTGGAAACACATCCCTAAAAGATTTTATTGATCAGTGGGATTTATATAAAGAAAAAGACTTAGGTTATTGTTTAAAGAACGATAGAAATAATGTTTCTCATATTACAAGTGAGCAAGTTAAAAATTTCATGGATAATTTTTCTGATATCGCTATATTGATTTTTAAACATTCTAATCTATATCAAGTTATTTCGGAGGTAAGTAATTGTAAGAATCCATCTGAGGTAACAGAATGTATGAAAAAAGTTACAGATCAAATTTTATCAAGAACAATAGAAGAGAATAGTCAGTCTATTATCTTAAATCAAGAAGAATATAGATTGTTGTTCCAATATTCTTCTATTCAGGATTATTTGAAAAAAATTTATCCGAGTTATGAGAAGGATATAAATCGTATATCTAAAGAACTAGAAACTCTTCCACCTGATTATATATGGAATTCTCCAATTCCTTTTAAAAGATTTAAAGACTATAATGTGATAGCCTTTCTATCTTTTTATGGACTTAAAAATATTGTTGATTTTGATAATGAATGCGGGCACTTTTTTACTAGTAATAATTGTTTGATGTTAGGAATGATGAATACGCTGTATTTGCATTATTCTGGAAATGAACCTGATCCACAAAAATCAATTCATACAAAGAAAACTTATGATGAAAATGGAAATTATATAGAAAGAGGATATACAAAGGAAGAATTCTATGAGGCTATGAGAAGAATGATAGTCTATGGACCAAGCAATTTTGACTATATGAATAAAGCTATTGATTACAGAAATATTACGGGTGAATTTCGACTAAGAAATAGTACACTATTTATTTCCGAAGAAGCACCATTAGAATTACAGGATAAATTTTATAAAAAATCTATTACTCCTAAGTTTTTAGCTGAACATAGAGAATATTTAGAATACCTAAAAGGAAAAAATCTAAGTTCCTGTTTAAAACCAAGACAAATTCCAGTAGAGGGTAGTGGTAACCTATTGGGGTATGAAAACCTTTATGAGTTTCTTGGACGTAAAATGGATTTTCATCATCTTATGGATTTTATTATTGATTATAGGGATGTATATGATATTATTTTTGGAAATAATTTATTAAGCACAAGTAGTTACGAAGTTGAATTTAAAATTTTCAAAGATGATGATATTGATCAAATTAGAAAAAAAATGAATGCTTTGTTTAGAAAAATCATGATTGAAAAAGAAAAAATTTATCCTAAATTTGTTCCACAAAGTCTTCTTGTAGATTGTCCTCACTTGTTTTTAGATTCTAATGCTCCTAAAGAATTACAAGACGCTTTTTATAATAGAACAGTCCGTTCATCAAAGATTTTGAAAAATCCAATTTATCGAAGATATTTAAAAGATGTTGATTTAGAATTAATTTATAAGTATATGCCAGTTTTTATTGAAGATGATAATAAAAGATATTATTCTATTAACTTAGTGAATGCGATTAAACAAGTATTTGACTCAGATACTAGTTTTGACTTCATATTAGAATATGGAGATTATCTTGATTCTATTTTTAGATGGAATCAATTGCGTGAATTTAGACTAAAGTCTGATTTTACAAAAGAAGATATACTGAATGAGATGGACTCTAATTTGCTCAAGGGGATTATTGATGGAAAAATGAAATATAATGAAGATGCTCCAGAGCGCTTTAAAAATGCAAATCCAACATTATTTTTAGATTCTACTTTGCCTTTAGAAATTCGCCAAAAATTTTATAATAGAGAATTTACAACTAGTGATTTTGAAGATTCTACTTTACTAGATTTATTTGGTAATACAAATGTTGTTTGTGGATTACCTGGAAACTTTTCTTGGATTATTCCCTTATTTAGTAATTGCGAGGATTCGAAGAAAGCAAATATGAGTAGGCTAAAAGTTGTTTCTGCTTATTCAAAAATTTCAGACTCTCTATTTCAAGAAACATTTAGAGAATATGTAAAAAAATTTCAAAATTCTATTGATATAGATAAACTTTCCTATATTTCTACTGTGCTATCTAGGTTATCTTCTTCAAATTCTAGTGAAATTTTTACATTCCGACAGGAATTAGCAACGCAGATATTAAATTCGCATGATCCTATAGAAAGTTTGAATAAAATTGAAGATGTATTTATTAAAAATAATATTCCGATTGTTGGTAAGGTGTATTCTTGTTTTGAAATACTTCATCCTAATCTTGAAGGATTTGATTTTGCAGCACCTATGATGTCTCCTGTTCTTCAAAATTCTTCTATGATGGGAAGAAAAACAATTATATTTTCCGATTTATTAAAAGCATCTTTTGGCTCTAATAATAAATCTATCAATTCTTATTTAAAAAATATTGAGATAGGCTCTAAATTATATAAAGATGTAAAATCTGGGCAAATTCAATTGAATATGTTAGATGAATCACAAAGGGAAGAGTTAACAACTTTTAGTAAGCATTTGGCAACTCTTTATAACAATACTTTGCATGGAAAAATGAATACAGAAAAATTTTCGCTTACAGGAAATGAGATAGAGGATATTTCAAAATTAGAGAAATTATTCTCACCAGATGGCACACTAGATTATAATTTAGCAAATCGAGTTGTTAGAATGTTTTGTGGACTTGCAGGAATTGACACATTAGAACAAGCAAAAGAATATGTTCGTCAAAAAAAAGATAGTGCAAATATTAGAAACAGAATGTCTTCTAATTCTGAAATGAAACTTGAAGCAGGAGATTTTGTAAAAGGAATAGGAGATATTACTTATTTAAGAAATATTTTACAAAATGGTAGTGTTTCTAAAGAATATCTCGGTTCTAGTGCAGGAAGTGATTCAACGCCTTTAGATACAGATGTATCTATGATTATTAAAGAAGAAGGAACAATTCAAGAAAAAATAGAAGAAACCGCTTCTAGGAAATATGGTCCGATTTGGTTTGTATTAAAAAGAGATGATCGTTTTGATATAACAAGGACTTCTACTGAGAACTCTAGTGAAAAAAAGGATATGTCTAAGTTGGAAGCTTTTTATACAGGAGTTTTAGGACCTGATCACTATGGAATAAGAACTGGATTTGCTTCTAGTGAAATTAATTATATATTGATGGATGATTATAATCCTGCTGTTGGACTTGAAATTTGTATGAATGGTTTTTATATTCCTGTTGTAGACATGAAAGGAAAGATAGTATTTACCCCAGATGATTATGATAAGTTAAGAGAAAAGATGAGTGGACTTACTTATTTTGATGAGTATGATTACAAGTTTTCTAATAATTTGATGATGGGTGTTCCTGAAATGATGTTAGAAGAGATAGAACAAAGTAATTATATTACGAGGGCAAAGAAGAAGAAAATTAATGAGGTGATTCAACAATCATTAAATGAGTTGGGTTTAGAACTTAAAACAACAATTGATGGTGATTTAACGGAAGGTTTTGTAGAACTAATTGATACTGGTTCTACTGGTAGAGGAACGAATAAGCCTGGTGATGGCGATTTTGACTTTTTGATGAGATTAGATAAATCCTTATTAAGTGATCCTTCTAAAATAGAAAACTTAAAAACTACAATTTTAAGGAATTTAGGAAAGGAGGCAACAAAAGAGGTAACATCTGCTGGCGACTTTAGACTTAAAAAGGTTGAAATTGATGAGAAGACTATTGTTGATATTGACATTACTTTTGCAGAAAAAACGGATAAGGTTTTCTATTCAACAGATGTTTCTTTAGTGGATAGGCTGACTAATATTCAAAAAAATAGTCCAGAAAAATATCCTTATATTATCGCAAATATTCTTTTAGCGAAACAAGTATTAAAAGAAGCAGAAGTATATAAATCTGGTCATAGTGAAAATCCACAAGGTGGCTTAGGCGGTGTTGGAATCGAAAATTGGATTTTACAAAATGGAGGTTCCTTTATTGATGCAGCAAAAAATTTTGTGGATGCATCTGTTGGTAAAAATTTTTCTGAATTTAAAAAAGAATATCAGATTTGGGATTTTGGAGATAACCATTTAGCCGAAAAACGTGGTCGATATCCGCATGATAATTTTGTTAGTGATAATATGACAGAAGTCGGTTATCAAAAAATGGTTTCTGTTTTAAGAGAATATCTTCATAGTTATGGATATGCTTATGAAGATGAGAAAAGTGAAATTACTTCTGTTCATAGATAATTTTTTTAATAAAAGAGAAATGTAAAGCGAGAATATTGCTTTACATTTTTTGTTTTTTAAAAATGTATGATAAAATAGAAGAGAAGAAAAAGTAGGTGGAACTTCTGAAGTTATATATTGTAAGACATGGGGAAGTTTTACATAATGTTTTAAAAAGATATAGTATTTTAAATGAAGATTTAACAGAAAATGGAATAAATCAAGCACTAGAATTAAGAGAAAAATTAAAGAATATCTCTTACGATGTTATTTTATCTTCTCCACTTATTAGAGCGAGGCATACTGCAGAACTTATTAATATTCATAATAAGGAAATATTAATAGAGGAAGAATTGAAGGAGAGAAGTTGTGGCGATTTATCTGATCAACCATTAGAAGTAACAAATCGTGAAGAGTATTGGAATTATAATACAGTGATTCAGTATGGGACTTCTGAAAATATTCAAAGTTTCTTTGAAAGAATATTTTCGTTTTTGGAAGAACTTTCTAGAAAAAATTATCAATCAGTTTTAATTGTTGCGCATAGTGGTGTTACTAAGGCCTTTAGTGCTTATTTTGAAGGTATTGGAGATGGATTCTTTTTAAACCGAGGTTTAGGTAATTGCGAGATTAAAGAATATGAAATAGAAAGGATTAAGGATTGATGATTAAATGAAAAAAAATTCTATCGAAGAGAAATATTATTATTTTAGTAGTAATTATAGGCGTTTGTTTTACATTTCTTTTTGTTCACAATCAAAACACTAAAAAGAAAGATTTTATTCCAGATAATTATATTGCAGTTTTTCATGGTGGTTCAGGAGAAGTTACTTATTCTACCTATATTTATAAAATAGATAATAATCAAGCAAATTATGGTTTTCGATATATTAATACAACCAATATTACAACTTCTTGGGGGCAGTGAAATAAAACCAAAAATTACAGGTCGTGGGAGTTTTGATTGGACGGATGGGGCTTTTTCAGTAGCAGAAAAAAACAATGCTTATTCTTATGTAACTTTACCTGATGGTAGTAAGTATTCTGTTGAGGAGTTTCAGGGGATGTTTTTGATGAACTTAGAGGACTAATAGAAAGGAAATATAAACCTATGAGGAAAAACGCTATTTTCGTCTTAATAATTTTACTTGTTATTTTTGTCATTACTGGTTGTTCTACCAAAAAGAGCGAGAATCAGTATGTTACTTTAAAAATTAACATGCCATTAAATTTTGATGATTTGGATAATATTTTTGAGACATCCATGTCTTCTTATCTTGAAGAAAAGGAAATTGGAGAAATTATTGGAGATGGTTCTCCTGTTGATGATTATAAAAGTGAACTTTTTGGAGATTTAGTTGGTATTAGGTTGGTATTTAATAATTTATCCACAGAAAAAATAGAAAGTATTTATTTAGAATTATCTGAATTATTTTTTGATTCTTATATATACAAGACAATCTATCAAGTAAACGATAAAACAACAGTATATTATTATGGGGAAAATATAGAAAATCTGAAGAACAAAATTAGTCAATATGTAGAAAAACATAATTTAACTCATAATATTTCAATTATGGATATGTCCATAGTCATTAAAGAAAAATAATAAATTAAAGAGGTCGATTGTAGTGTATTTTTATTTAAACAATGAACATAGAAAATATATGGGGTTAAAATTATTGAATGATAATTATGATTTAGTAAAAATTAAAAAGAATGATAACGAAGAATTTTACTTATTCTTTGATCAAGATACAATTGTTAAAATCATTCATTATTATATTTCTAGTGGTTTTCTTTCAATGATTGAGCGTGATGTACATTATGAAACTACTCATAATAGAACTGTTGTTTTACCAAAAACATCTAAGGGAAGACAAAGAAAGTTAACAGGTAGTGTTGTTGATTTGTTAAATGGATTTGGTAATTATTTTTCTATTTATAGAAGTTTTGAAGAAAAATATGCATATGCGATAATTGGAAACTATACTACACAAAAATCCTTTTATGAAGATCATTATATTGAAAACTGTAATACTTTAGATGATATAAAAGAATGGTGTGATCATTATGTAGGTAGTTCTACTGAATTAGATTTAAAAGAAGTAGAAGAATTCAGTAGAGAAAAGAGAAAACATGTGAAGTATCAAGAAGGAGATTATTTTAGAGTTAAACTTGGAAGAAAGAAATATACTTATGGGAGAATTTTATTAGATGTTTATAAAGGCCAAAAGAATCATTCTTTATCATATTGGGATATTCTTTTTGGTAGGCCACTAATTATAGAAATGTTTCATATTTTGACTGATAGAAAAGATGTTACAATAGAAGAATTGAAAAAATGTAAGGCATTTCCTTCACAACATATATTACATAATAATATTTATTATGGGGATTATGAAATTATAGGTCATGGTTCACTACCAGAAAAAATTGCCTATCCAATTATGTATGGAAAAAGTATTTCTGGACTTGGCCCTAATAAAATTATTTTTCAGTGTGGTAAAATTCATATTGAAATTCCATATGAAAAGGAAAAGTTGTTAGGAGATTATAGAAAATCAGAAATTGGTTTTAATATTTTGACGAATGAAAAAATTATAGAACAATGTCTAAAGGACAATTCTAATCTCCCTTATTGGGAATATTATAAATTGGCAAGTAAAGATGATTTAAGATGTCCTTCTAATAGAAAAATGTTAATTCAAATACTAAATTATTATCATTTAGATTATTTGCTAGAACTGTATGATATGTAGTATAGTTAGAAATAGAAAAGGAGATGGTAGAATGTTTAATTTTAATCATGTCACAATTAGTGTAGATAAATTAGAAGAAAGTTTAGAATTTTATAAAAAATTTGGGTTTGTAATTTATAAGGAATATCATGATGATAATGTTGATATTGTCATGATGAAATTAAGTTCTATGATATTAGAAATATCTTATTATGAAGAATATGAAAAATTACCAGAGCACTCTAAGAATTTAGGAATTGATTTAAAAACGATAGGTAATAAACATTTTGGATTAGGGGTTTCTGATATTAATGATGCTAAAAAGTTTATAGAGGAGCATCATCTTAGTGATTCTGAAATTACTATTACTAACGGAAGACTTGGAAAACCATATTTCTTTATAAAAGATCCAAATGGAATATTAATGGAAATTATAGAGGAGGATTAAAATGACTACAATATATTTGATTAGACATTCCTTAAAAGAAAAAAATTATGAAATTATCGATTCTGATGATTCTTCTCAAGTAAAAAATGAAAAAGTAATATTGAGTTGTGAAGGAGAAGAAAAAGCAAGAAAACTAGCCAAATTGGAAGAATTACAAAATATAGATGAGGTATGGGCTAGTAATTATGTGCGTTCTATTGAAACTGCTAAATATATTTGTTTTCAGAATCAAGCAAAGTTGAATATTTCTTCTTCCTTTGATGAAAGACATTATGGTACTTGGAGTGATGGGATAGATAAGGATAACTTTTGGATTTCTCAGTTTCAAAATGCAGATTTAAAAAATCTAGATGGGGAATCTATGAAAGATGTTCAAAGAAGAGTTTCTAGGAAAATAGAAGAAATCTTAGAAAATAATAAAAATAAGAAAGTCGCAATCGTGTGTCATAATGCATGTATCTTATTCTATTTATTACAGTATTGTAAATTAGAACAAGCCAAAATTGTCAAACGGTTGACTATTACGTTTCATGAAAAATTATTAATTCAAGAAGGAATTATGGCTTCTCCTTCTATCATGAAACTAGAGTTTGATGGCTTTGAGTTAAAAGATATATCTTATATAAAGTTAGATTAAATGGATGATAGGAGTATTAAAGATGAATGAATATAAAGAACAAGAAATCAAAGTTTTGGATGTTGATGTATCAAAGCTAGTAGAAAATCTTGAAAAAATTGGCGCTAAAAAGGTTTATGATGATGTAAGAACAATTATTACTTTAGATACTAAAGAAAATACTTTTCTAAATCAAAAAGATAAGTTAATTCGAGTAACTGATGAGGGTAATATAAAAGTAACGATGCATGTTAATCAAAGTAATCCAGAAATTAAGGAAGAAATTAAATTTAAAACTAGCAGATTAAAAGAAACGATGGATTTTTTCCATCAACTTGAATTAGATCCAATCAGTGAAGTATCTGCAAAAAGAATTTCTTTTGAGTTAGGTAAAATTGACTTTGATATTGATCTGTTTCCTACAATTCCACCATTCTTAGAAATTGATATCAAACATTTAGAGGAAGAAAATATTACAGTAGAATCTTTACTAGAAGAATTAGGATTAAGAAATAATCGAGTAGTAGTTATGGGAACTGAAGATATTCATAAGCTTTATGGAATTGATTATTTTGAAGTATATCGAAAGGATTTATAAGTGTTTTTTTAATAGAAATGAGGTATGAAAAGTATGAAATTATCTGAAGTAGAAAAAACAAATCTTACTGATGAAGAAATTCAAAAAATAGTATATTCTGATATTCAGGATTCTTTTAAGAATACAGAATACGCTATTGTGTTTGGAAATAGTATGTTAATTAAAGAAAGGGTGACTACTGCTTTTGAAGCTTATAAAAGTGGTAGAGTTAAAAAATTAATTTTTACAGGTGGTACAAACGGGGTTAGTAATCAAGGACATGATCTTGTTTCTGAAGCTATAAAAATGAAAAATCTTGCGATTCAAATGGGTGTTTTAGAAAAAGATATTTTGGTTGAAGAACATTCCAATAATACTTTTGAGAATGTTGATTATGTGTTTTCAATGTTACCTAATAATATTGAGATCATTTCTATTATTACTTCAGAATTTCATCTAAAAAGATGTAAGGCTATCCTTCAGCTGAAGTTTCCAAATATAGAAACAGTTTTAATTGCATCTAAGGATGGTTTTTCTGATTCAAATAATTGGTTTTTATCCGATAATAGTTGGAATTCTGGTAGAAGTCTTGCGACATATGAAGCTAATCTTTTAGTGAAATATGCAAAGAATCATCAAATTTACGATTTAGAAATTGAGGATAGTAAAGAGAAAATTAAGACAGTAATTTAAATGATGGTGATATAAATGAAATTAATTTTAAGTTCTAGCGATTTCAGTAATCCAAAATCAAAAGAAGTTATTTATGAAAATTTAGATAAAGATATTAGTAAATGTAAGATATTATTTATTCCTAATGAAAAGGCTACTATTGAGGAGATAAAATCTTCTAAATATTATGAAAGATTAGAACAATATGGCTTTACTAAACTTAATATTTATATTTATAATGAGTTAGAAACTGATAAATTTCGAAATCTAGATATTGATTTAATTTATATTAGTGGAGGAAATACATTTGCTACTTTAACAAAACTAAGAAGAAATCATTTTGATTATGATATAGTGAATTATATTAAAAATGGTACTGTTTATATTGGTGGTTCATGTGGAGCACATATTGTGACTAAAAATATTGAACATGTAAGTTATTTTGATGAAAATGATGTTGGTATGACTGATTTTTCTGGTTTTGGTCTTTTAAATGGAATATTAGTGTGTCATTATGATAATTCTAGAAAAGATATTTATCAAAAACTAGTTAATGAAAAGGATTATAATGTATATAAATTAACCAATGAAGAATCACTCATTGTTATCGATGATCAAGTAATTCATTGTTAGATAGAATCATCTATTATTTAACGTTTTACTATGGAACAATTTTTTTAGAAAAATACTTAAATAATGTTATGCTTAATGAAGTAGCAGATGCTTTAAAAAATGGAAAGTTGGTTGTTTTTCCAACGGATACTGTATATGGGATTGGAACAAACGTTTATGATGGGTTAGCTTGTGAGAAAATTTATGAAGCAAAGGATAGACCTATGTATAAGCCATTATGTGTTTTAGTTTCCAATACTTCTATGGTAGACGAGATGGTAGAAGAAATAAGTCCCTTAGAACAAAAATTAATGGATAATTTCTGACCAGGACCATTAACAATAAAATTTAAGAAAAAGAAAAATATTTTACCTGATATTGTTTCTGCAGGGGATGAGTATGTTAGAGTTCGATTTATTGGAGGCGGAATTCTTCATGAGCTTATTCAAGTTGCAGGTGTTCCTGTTGTTGCTCCTAGTGCTAATCTTTCTGGTAGTCCTACGGGAACCAAAATCAAAAATATAACTGAGGAATTAGATGGTAGGGTTGATTATATTTTAGATTATGGAGATATTGAAAGTGATGTAGCATCTACTATTATTCAAGTAGAGAATGGAGAAATTATAATTTTAAGAGAAGGAAAAATAACAAAAGAGGAGTTGGAACAATCAATTATCTGATGTTGTTGAGAAAATTTATAGTATTAAATTGATAGAAAAGTAAATGGTGATAAAGATGTTCGAAAACTATTGTAAAAAAATAGAAAAGTTAGAAAGTTTTGATAAAGGTGATATTCTAAATAAAAACTTCGAATTATTTTCTGATCAGAATATGAAGATTTATTATGCACCTCATAATGAAATAGTAAATGAACAAGCCAAAATATTTATTGTTGGAATTACTCCAGGGTGGACGCAAACACAAATTGCTTATCAGACTGCTCATAATGGCTTAGTTAGTGGATTAAATTATATTTCGATCAAGAAAGAGTGTAAGAAAAATTCAAGGTTTGCTGGTAGTATGAGAAAAAATTTAATAAAAATGCTAGATGAGTTAAAATTAAATGGTAAATTAGAATTAGACTCTTGTTTAGAATTGTTTGAAGATCATGATTACTTACTTCATACGACTTCTATAATCCCATATCCTGTATTTGTGAAAGAAAGAAATTATACTGGTTCTAATCCTAAGATAATGGAGAATATAGTTCTAAGTGATTATATGAAAAAATATTTTTATAATGAAGTAAGACTTTTAAAGAATGCACTGATAATTCCACTAGGAAAAGCAGTTGAAGAAGTGCTAGAAATGATGATAAATGAAGGCTTATTAAAAAGAGAACAATGTTTATTAGGATTTCCGCATCCTTCTGGAGCTAATGGTCATATGAAAAGACAGTTCGAAGAAAATAAAGAAAAATTAACGGAGATAGTAAATTGTTATTTCCAACAGTGATTGATAGAATTTTATGGTATTAAAAAAATCGGTAATCAAATACCGATTTCTATATTAGATTGTTAATTATTTTGATTATGGGTTCACTACATAAATAAAGATTTAAAGTATAGGTGGTAAGAACTATCATCATATATACGAATGATTCATTATATTTGACTTTATAAACTAATTTTTTAATAGTTAGTAGGAACAAAATTAGTTCCATTGTTAAAAATAATATCACTTGTAATCTTAGTACTGTAAATTTATAGGCATTAATATATAAAAACATTCTATAGTAGGAATTAAATATTAATAAAATTGAAAATATAGCTAAAAGTAATAGTAATTTTCTAATATTTATATTTTTTTCTAAAGCATTTGTCTTATATATATAGTAAAATATAATACTAATATTTATTAGGGTTACACCAAGTAATTGGAAGAAACCTTCTCGCGCATATTCTGCATAAGTATATTCTATTGGTAATTGTAGGAAATTCACTGTTATTTTAGATATTTCTGATATTAGGAAAAGCACAAAAACAAAATTTATAATAATTAATATAGTGGAAGAAATAGATATGTTTATTTCTTTTCTTTTGTTTTCTTTTAATATTTTTTCTTCACTTTTGCAATGCAAGATATTTATAAAAACAGAGAATAAACATACAAATGTAATTAGAAAGGAAACAATATTAAATATAGAATTTTCTATATTTAAGCTATTTAAAATGGATCCAAATATTTTATTAACGAAGACACTAAAGTACATGTCTGCAGATGATAAAAGCATTAAAAGAATAGTAGCGATTGGAATACCAATTATGCAGCCAATAAATATATTATATATATTTTTATTTTTTTCGTTTTTGCTTTCCTTGAAAGGTAATGTTACATATTTTAAGTTATCTTCTATCTTATGGAATAATAAATAAAAGAAGTATTTTATAAAATTAGAAATTTGATAATTTTTACTTGTTAAAGAAAGAAAAAAGATAGATAGTAGGATTGGAGTTATAAGTATGTTTAAAGAAAGATTACTATCATCTACTTTTATTATGAAATAGCTAAGTAAAATTAAACAAATAGGTATTAAAAAATAATATGCTTTTTTATTATATTCAAGTTTTAGCTTTTTTAATAAGAAAATAAAACCGATTAGAATAATACTAATAGGAAGAATAAATTGGCTAACATAGTAGTCCATTTCTATATTATCAAGAATCATAAAGAAAATGGAACTTAGTCCTATTATGAGTGTTATTAATTTTATGGCTTTACTCGTAAATAATTCATTTTCTTTCATTTTATTTTTTCTCCTTATATTCTAATATATCACTTGGTTGACATTCTAAGGCTTTACATATTGCTTCTAAAGTTGAAAATCTTATTGCTTTTGCTTTATTGTTTTTCAGTATGGATAAATTGGCTAGGGTAATTCCTGTTTTTTCACTTAGTTCATTTAGCGACATTTTTCTTTTTGCCATGACTACATCTAAATTTACTATAATCATATTTTCCCCCTAAACTGTAAAATCAATTTCATCTTTATATGTGATTGCAATTTTGAATACTTGTGATAGTGTGTAAAAACAAAGACCAACTATAAAACTTATTAAAGATACAGCAATTGTTAAAATCGTTGGGATAAAGACAAATTTAGCTATTACAATAAGAGCAAGTATTTCAAATGAAATAGCAATAATTTTTAGTTTGTTTTCAACTTCTTTTTTAAAAGGAGTATCTTTATATAAATCTTTGAATATTTTTATTAACATCCATACAATGAAAAGAGCAATGAAGTAGCATGTGTAAAAAGCAATTCTATAGATGAGAGTATGTTCTATGAATTTTGTTGGTATCCCTGAGAACATGTCATATAGTGTTGGTAGAAAGATGCTACCAATCAATCCTATAATTAAAATTAGATAGAATAAATAATATACAATAATAGATATTTTACTTTTTTCCATAATTTCACCTCAAATTGATTGTATAACAATATTTATTTAAAATCAATATAATTTTATCGATAATCAATAAAATTTTTATATTTTACATGGATTATAGTAATCAATTAAAACGATAAACATTCTAAAATCCATATGGTTCTGTGGTATAATAAATTAGTAGTAAAAAGTATGCGATGAAAGTGGGAATATGTATGATAGATATCAATAGAGCAAGAAAAGCATTTAAACTATTTTTGGATAATTACAAAAATCAAAATCAACCTGGATTTGAGTTGAAAATAGTTCATACTTATCATGTAATGGATAATGCTAAAAAAATTGCAACTGAATTAAATTTATCAGAAGAAGATATCTTCTTAGCTGAGGTAATTGGATTACTTCATGACATTGGTCGATTTGAAGAAATTACTTTTTTAAAACAATTTGATAGTGTTAAATTTGATCATGCATCCTATGGAGTCAAAATGTTATTTGATGATCATTTAATAAGAAATTTTATCGAAGGGGATAGTTATGATGAAATAATTAAAACAGCAATTAGTAATCATAGTAGATTATCTATAGAAGAGGGATTAGATGATCGAACTTTGTTACATTCTAAAATTATAAGAGATGCTGATAAATTAGATAATTATAGAGTAAAAAAAGAAGAACAGATAAAGGCGATATTTCCAAGAAGAATAAGGGATAAAGGTGATATGGAAATTTCACTAATATCTGATAAAGTTTATGAATCAATTAAGAATAGAAAATGTGTAGATATTCATGATAGAATCACAGTACTTGATTATTGGGTTTGTGTATTAGCCTTTGTTTTTGATTTAAATTTTAGGGAATCTTATCAGATTGTAAAGGATAATAATTATATCAATATTTTGATAGATAGGTTTGACTATAAAAATTTAAAAACAAAAAAACAAATGGAAAATATAAGAAATATAATCAATGATTATATAGATAGAAAGATAAAATAAAAAATATATGAGGTAGAAAATGAAATTAGTATCATTCCAATCTATGGAGGCGTTAAAGTATTTAATAAAGAAAGGTTATCTAGAATGTGATGAATCAAAAATAAATATAGAAAAAGCTGGCCCAACTTATTCTTGGATATTAGAAAAAATGAATGAAAGAATTAAAAATCCAACTGATACAAAATACCCTATTTGGTGTTGGGTAAGATGTTATAATAGTATTTGTCCACCTAAGCATAAAGGAATGCCAGTGGAAGGTTTTGACATTAAAATAACTTTTCATAAACCAAAAGAAGAAATATTAATTACAGATTTTAGAAGATATTCTTTTTTGCTTAATAATATTTATATTCCTTCTAGTATTGAGGATAAGAAAAATTTTGATAAAAAATTAAAACAATACAATATAACTTTGGAAGAATTAAAAGCTTATGTTAGAAGGGATAAATATAAGGATTATAGAAAAGATAAGAAATATTTACAAATATGTAAAGAAATAAGAAGGAGCTTTGACAGATGTATCACTGAAGATAGTAATATATTACAAGGCTGTGTTTGGAGAATAAATATGAATGAAATTGAAAAAATTGAGATTCTAAATGATCAGGAATATAGATATGGATCATTGAATTATGTAAGAAAAAACGGAAAGAGAATAAATTGGCAACAAGACTTTTATAGGAAATTGAAGTAAAATAAAGTGAAACAAATGAACATTATTCATGGTACAATGGAAGGAAAAACGCAAACCACAGAAATTAATATGTATAGTCTTGATGCTATAATTGTTGTGGGATATCGAGATTTATGTAAAACTACAGGAAAAGCCTTATAAATAAAGAGTTTCTTTAAAATAATTTTTACATTTTTATTTAAAATAAGAAATTTACTAATAATTGATTGTATATTTAAGTAATTTTGAAAGGGAGTATAATATATGATAAAAATAATTATAGATAAAGATTTGTGTGAAATTTAAATTTGTGCTATAATTGAAGTGTATTTAGAAAAATGCCGTAAGCATGACAGCTTTCAAACATTTGAGGTTTGAGAGTTATGTTATTCTAAATACTACTAAAACCTACTT
>CATLHA010000001.1 GCA_949948745.1 uncultured Caryophanales bacterium | reverse complement strand
AGAGTATATAATAAAGGAAAATCTACTAAAAATATCATTAGTAGATTTAGTGGTAAGGCAAAAGAAATATTATTAAAGCAAATTGACCTATTTTATAATGTAGATAATCAAATTACAAAAAATAGATATACTTATATAAGTAAAAATAGGGGGGTATAAATGGACGAAATAAAGAAATATAAGAAAAAAATTTTTGAAAGCATTAAACATAATGATAATAGTAATAATGAGTATTGGGAAGCAAGAGAACTATAGGAAATACTTGGATATAAGGAGTGGAGATATTTTCAATCAGTTATTGAGAAAACGCAAATTTCTTGTTCTAAGAGCAATAATGAAATTGACGACCATTTTGGTGTAAGCACCAAAATGGTAAAAGCAGGAGTTACGACTAAGACTATAATTGATTATAAGTTAAGTAGGTATGCAGTTATTTAATTGTTCAAAATGCTAATCCAAAATTTGAAGCAGTAGCATTAGGCCAAACTTATTTCGCTGTGCAAACTAGAAAAATGGAGCTATCAGAAGAAGAGTATAGTAAATTAACAGAGGGTGAAAAAAGACTATATAGGCGTAAACAAACAAAGAATGGAAATAAAAATCTTTATAAAATAGCAAGAGAAAAAGGTGTAAAAAACTTTGATAAATTTACAAATACTGGTTACAAGGGATTATATAATGTAGAAACAGCTAATGAGATTGCTAAAAGGAAAGGCTTAAGATATAGAGAAGATATACTTGATAATATGGGAAGTGTTGAATTAGGAGCTAACATTTTTAGAATTACTCAAACTGAAGCATTACTTAAAAAACAGGAAGAACTAAGTGAAAATATTGCTACAAATACCCATTATAGGGTTGGCAAGGCTGTAGAAACACTATTGAAAATTTAGGTGGTACTATGCCAGAAAAATTACCCACGCCAAATAAAAGTTTAAAAGAATTAGAAACGGAAAAGAAAAACAATAAGTCCAATAATATAAACGATAAAATTGATGGAAAAGTAGAAAATAAATAGAATATGTCATAAATAATATGACCATATTTATTAAAATCTAAAATTAAAAAATAAATTAGGTATTTTATTTGTAATATAAAATTATATCTAATAATCAAGTTTGAAAAATTAAAATTCAATATACCAACGAATTATTAACATAAGAAAAAGGAAAGCCATATTATATAAAAATATGCTCTCCTTTTTAATTGAATATATCTAAATTGTTACTTGATTCTAATTATTTGAATAAAATAGTTTTCTATAATACTAGTTTCTTTTGTGAATTTTGGATTTTTACTAATTACTTTATCTACTATGTATAGTCCTGTACCATGGTTTTTACCTTTTGTACTATATCCATATTCAGAAACACGATTAACATCAATTTCTCCTTTATATGTATTCGCTATCATCATTACTACATCTTCTCTTTCTTTATACATACTAAATACTACTTGTCTTTCGGTACTTTCCTTTGAAGCATCACATGCATTATCTAACAACACACCTGTTATATTGTATAAATCAATTTTATCTTTTTGGTTTAATTCCCTTAGCTTACTGTTTTTCATCTCTGGACTTACATTTATTTGTAAATCCATATTTTCGTTAATCATAGTTATTAATTTAAAATTTATGAAACCTTTAAACTCAGTTATTGGAATGTTCTTAAGTTCATTTATGAAGTAATATTTATTTACCTTATGCTCACTTAATAATGATCTAATGTATTCGTGCGCTTTCTTATTGTTTTTTGGAATCATATTATCAATTATAATTAAATGATTACTACTTTCATGACATCTTACTCTGTAATCCTCTAGTAAACTCTCATTTGCTTTTGCATACTCTGATAATTGTTCATATTCTTTTAATCTGTTATCTTTTTCTATTTTCTCTTTTAGGATATAAAGGGTTACAATAATAAATCCAATTATTACTAATACCAACAAGAACATTTCTATTCCTAAGCTTAAATTCTTTAATGGTATAAATCCTAATGTTATTGCAATTATTAAAAAGATGGAGATTATTGGCAGTACCAATTTAGAATCTCTATTTCTTATTTTTCTAAATAGACTAGGTTTTCTTTTATATAACAGTTTTAATATTATTATTGATATTATCGCAATTAATATTCCTGCTATTATACTATATCTAGCAATCAAGTATATTTCAGAATTAAATATAAAATCTAATACAGAAAGAATTAATGTTAGTAAAACTTCTGCTATTACAAGATTTCCATATATTATTGCACTACCAATTAGTGCATCTGAAGTACCTATTCTATATTTGTTTTTATAAAATATTGTCATCATTAAGAATATTAAAAATATTTTTACATAACTAAAGAAATTTATTAATTTTTCTAAGTTAAATATCGAAATTATCATTCCACCCAATAGAACTATTACTATAGTTAAGAAATCTTTCCTACTTTTTTCCTCAAATACAATATCTGCTGCCAACCAAAAGCCAGTTAGCGTTACACATGTAGAAATCACCATTCTCACATATTCCATCATTTTTTTACATCTTCCCTCTTATTGGTTTATTTCCGCCTTCTTAAACTTTGCTTATTGTATCACATTTTTTCGAAAATGCAAAAAAAGTAACATTATGTTACTGATTTTTTTAATTAAAATAATAAATGTAAATCTAACTATTAAAGTTTTTACTACTATTGTATAATAAAAGTATCAGAAAAGTATGATAAAATTATAATAAGAAAATAGAAAAATTTTTTATAACAAATAACAATATGAGGAGGATATATTATGGAAAATGATTTAAAAAATTTAGTTGGTAACGATGAACAAATATTGTACGAAGGAAAACCTAACAAAAAATGTTTTATATTTGAAAGTATTTTTAATCCCCTAATGCCTTTTGCTTTAATATGGGCATTTATTGATTTAGGTATTCTTGGAGCATCAATATTTATGGATGGTTCTGAAAATATTCTATTTTTTGTGATTCCATTTTTACTAATTCATATGATGCCAGTCTGGCTTTATCTAGGAGGAGTATTACTTACATTTAGAAACTATAAAAATACATACTATATTGTAACTGGTAACGGTATCTATGTTTCTAAGGGTGCTTTTAGTAAAACATATAATCACAAACCATTTGCCGAGTTATCTCATGTTGATTTACATAGGGGAATATTTGATCAAATATTTAATGTGGGAGATATTATAACAACGTCAAGCCAATTTTCTAGTAACTCAAGTAATGCAAGTATACATATAAATAGCATCTCTAATTATACAGAAGTATATAATTTGATTAAAAAATTGCAAAGGGATATTTATACAGATATAATGTATCCTAATGATAAGAGACCAACAGAAAATCATGGATATAATACTAAATATAGGGATTAAAAATTATTAGCAAATATAAATAAACAGGATTAAGAAAGAAAATGTTAGATATATTTCATATGATAAATATGATATTTTAGAAAATAAAGTAACTAAAGTATAAAGACTTAGATAAGAATAATAAAAAAGCGTACTTCTAATAGAAATACGTTAATGCTACTTTTTGTTATTTTTATCTTTTTTTAATGTAGGGCATTCATAAAATAAGACTCCGTCTACTTCTTCTTGTAATACGCCACCTAATTTTTCTATAGTCTTTTTTGAAGCAATGTTATCTTTATAAGTAGATACCCAAAAATCTGAAATTCCATTTTCTTCCAATATGTTACAGAATAAAGATAAGGCTTCATAAGCATAATGATGGCCACGATATTCTTCTTTAATAGTACATCCAACATCGCGAGAAATATCATTAATATGATGTCCACTATACATAATATTTCCAATGATAGTATCCGTTCCATGCAAGTATATATAATAATAAGGTGATTCAGGTAAATATCTTAAATCAATAGATTCACTTTCTTTAATAGGTGGGTATAAATATAAAATTCTAAACTTTATCTCCTCTTCTTGACAAAATAGAGCATTCGATTTATTTTGAAGATTTTCTAGTATATTTTCGATATCTTTGATAGCTTTTTCTATCTTTTTAATACTTTCAAATGAATCATTTTTTTCATTTAGTTGGTCAAGTTCATGATACAATTTCCAACTTCTTTTATTTAAATCAAATTTTTGATTTCTAATTTGTTCTCGATCAGATTTGATTTTTTCTTTTAATTTCATTAATTCATTTAACTTTTGTTTGTCCATCCAATAATCACCAATTTAATTATATAAAAACAAAAGACTTTAAGCAATAAATATAGAAAAAAGACAATTTACTTAAAAATCTTATTTTCAAAAAGCAATAAAATTATTATATAATATAAATATTAAAATGATTTAGATGGATGATTCTAATATGAAAAAATTACTAGAATAGTTTTTAACTCTATGCCCAGAATACCAAAAAGATTATGATAAAATCATAATAAAAAATGGAAATAATGAATTTCGATTATTTCTACAAAATGATTTAGAAACAGCTACTAGAATCAGGTATGAATGTGAAGTGGATAGACGAAGGATGACAAGTTTTGCTGAAGATATTGATGAATTGATAGAATGGGCTACTTATACAGTAGGAGAAGATAGGATTGAAAAGAAGAGAGAGATTTCTAAAAAAAGAAGCAGTGTCTTTTTACGGAGAATAATCAAAATAGAAATGAAAGGAAATATATTCATGAAAAAAGAAATATTAAATATCTTACAGAACTATTTAGAAATATTTAAGAATGAGGAAAATCGCCAATCTAAGTTTTTAGATTACCTAAATAATCATAATGACGAAGAAGTTACAGATTGGAATAATTTTGATGGACATATTGTTTCCAGTGGATTTCTTTATGCATTAAAGGAAAAAAGATTTCTGGTATTATATCATAAGGACCAAAAGATGTATTTATATCCTGGTGGGCATATAGATAAGGAAGATAAAAATATTTTGGAAGCAGCTATGCGAGAAGTAAGGGAAGAAACTGGCATATCAGATTTTAAACAAATAGAAATACAAAAAAATCCATTAATTCCTATTGATATTGACACACATAGAATTTCTTACAATGAAAGATTAGATTTGCCAGAACATTATCATTTTGACTTTCGATACTTATTTGTTGTAGAAAGCATAGAGGAAGTTAGAATAGATCAGGAGGAGTCATCAGAATATAAATGGATAGATATGGAAGAATTAAAGAAATTCAGTCACTATGGAATCGTCTTGGAAAAGCTAGAAAAAATAATAAAATAAGTAGACAATATCTATAAATATGTTAAAATAAACAGCATGGAGGGTTTTGTATGATAAATTATATTTCAAGAACAGAGGATGTTAAATGGCTAGCATATAAACTAAAAAACGCCTTAGGTTCAAAGATTTCAATTAATCAATATGGACTAAATCAAGAAGTATTGCATGGATATTATGATAAAGAAATGTGTTGTCGATTTGATTATTTTAAATTAGATTTTTATGTAAAATACAATCGAAATTACTTTTTAAGAATTGGTGTTGGGGAAAATTGTTTTAATAAATCTTATGAAGAAAAAATAGAAGCACTAAAAGACATTGGAAAAGTAATTATAGATACAGAATCTGCTGCAGGGAAAAAAATTGGATATCCTCTAGCATTCTATAAAGCAGTATTTGAGGATTCTAGTGTTCCAACTTTAGAATGGGCATTTAGAAATCAAGAAGAGTACACAAAGGAATTAAGAAGAGGAACCATATTTGATGATGCACGCATAGAGGACTTGATTATAAAACCAAAACAAAAAATAAAATAATAGTAGACAAAGTTATAAACAGAATCGGTGGAAAAAGATTCTGTTTTTATATTTCTAAAATAAAATATCCACAATTTCTGTGGATATTTAAAAAATTATTTAATCATACCTAAAGATTTCTCTTTTGGATGAATATGAATACAGGTGATTTCTGGAGAAGAAGGCAATCCAAATAATCGGTTAACACCAGTAGAAATCACAAGAGGAATTGTTTTTCCGTTAGAATTTTCAGAATTATTAATAGTACTACCATCTTCAAAAGTAATTTGATTAGATCCAACATAGTGTAATCCACGACACAAATCTACTTTAGTATAAATCCAAGGACGAATAAAAGTAATTTTACCATTAATATCTCTTTCAATAGGCATCTCCCAAACACCAAAATCTTGAATAGAAGATAAATGTTTCTTTGTATACCATCTAGGAACATATCCATCATGCAAATGACCAGTTAAGTAAAGATCAAAATTTTGAATACCCTTTGCATTTTGTTGAACATACTCACTTGCCAAAGGATGAGGTGCATGACCTACCAATTCTTCAAAAAAAGGACTATTCTTAAGAACTTCAATATTTGTTTGATTCCAGTCCTCAGTGTAGAATTTATTGATCATACCACTTTTATGGTAGGAAGAATCATAAGCTTTTCTACCAGTAGAGAATCCAGTAATTCTAAATTTATCTAAGGTAATAGTTTCATTGTCTAACGGAAATACTTTTTTGCTATCCCCTAAATTTCTAAAATTCTTTCTTCCTTCTTCTGTTAGACCAACTAAGTCATGATTACCTAAAGACAATACTACAGGTTGATTTTCTGCAAGACCATCTAAAAAGAAAGACAATTGATTACATTTTTTCAAATCACCATATTTATTTCCTTGCATTGTATCACCCGCAATAGAAACATGATGAGGATTTAAATCATTAATATCTCTAATCAATTGATTTTTTATTTTCTTATTTGAAAAAGCATCATGAACATCTGAAATTAAAACTACCTTTTCATCACCAGATAACTTGTCACTAAAAATATCATAATTAACAATAATAGATTTCATAAGTAACCTCCTAAAATTGCACATATTATAACAAATTTTCTCATAAATGTAAAGCGTATGATATAATAAAATAGGTGATATGATGAAAATTGATATGCATGTACATTCAAACAATTCAGATGGAACATTATCAGTAAAAGAACTAATAGAAGAGGCAAAATCTAAAAACATTGATAGTTTTGCATTGACAGACCATGATACAATTCAAGGAATAGAAGAATATCTAAATTTAGATGCAGATTATCCAGTCATTTATGGAATTGAACTATCTACATATCTTCATGGAAAACCAGTTCATATTTTGGGGTATTTTAAAAAAGCTCTTCCAGAGATGGAAGAATTAAAAACATATTTAACCCGAATTAAGAAAAAAAGAGAAGAGAGAATTCAAAAAATATTAGTAGGGTTAAAAAAATATTTTGATATAGAAATAGAATATGAAGAAGTAAAAAAGAATAGTCATGGAGTAATTGCAAGACCGCATATTGCAAGAGCAATTATAGAAAAATATGGTTATACCTTTGAAGAAATTTTCGATAAATTTTTAGGAGATGATTCCCCTGCCTATGTAGAAATTGATCGTTTGACAACAAAGGATGGAATAGATTTATTAAAAAGAAATCATGCAACTACAGTACTAGCACACCCGATATTTTTGACAGATGAAATGGTAAAAGAAATTATTTCTTTTGGAGTAGATGGAATAGAAGTCTACTATTTAAATCAAGACATTGAAAAATATCATAAAATAGCTCAAACTAACCACTTAATAGAAACTGGTGGAAGTGATTACCATGGTTCAATGAATGATTCAGAATTTGGAATTCCAAGT
The DNA here is from genome assembly GCA_949948745.1 of uncultured Caryophanales bacterium. GTDB lineage: Bacteria > Bacillota_I > Bacilli_A > RF39 > UBA660 > Alloscybalousia. The sequence goes on along the minus strand of CATLHA010000001.1, from coordinate 93,337 downwards.
ATAACAGAGGAGCAATTTAATCATATTAAAGATATTATTTTTTAATAACAAAGATAATGATTACAATTAAATTTATTTTTGTTTTTTTCTAAAATGATTGAGTACAAAATGAAATTATGTTATTATATAAAGCAATTTAGGAGGAACTAGATTATGGGAATAAAAAATTTAAAATTATCCGCTGCAATCCTTGGATTTACTTCAATTGTACTTTCGGGATGTGGTAAAAAAGAATATGTTTTAGATAATACAATACTAGATAAAGCATTTGTTGCAACTGTGGATGAGGAAATATATTTTTTAAGACAAGAAAATTCAAAAAGCGCTATAAGAGATGTAAATGGTAATTTTAACTATGAAAACGGGAATACGAAAAAACATATCCATTATTTAGATGTAATTACTGGGGAATATCTAACAGATTTTGGGGAATGTACGAATCCAATCGTAAGAAAAGTGGATGAAATTAGTGAAGTTGGCAGTGTGCTATCAAAATTAACGAAGGATGAAATGGAAAAGTTAGTTAACAATAGTCTTACAGCAGAAGATATTATAAATATCATTGATAGAATTAAAAATAAAGAAAATGCGAAAATAAAAGAAAAAACCAATAAATAAAATAAAAGAAGTTTCGTTATGAATGAAACTTTTTTCTTTGGTAGATAAATGAGTCGTGATATAATAAAATATAGAAAATAATAAGATATGCAAGGAGAAAAGTATGGAACTAAATGAGATTAAAAAAATACTAGAAGAAAACAAGCAGGAAATTAATCAATTATGGAGGTCACTTTGACGTCGAGGCAAAAAAACAACAATTAAAAGAAAAAGAAGAACTAATGAATCAGCCAAATTTTTGGGACAATAAAGAAAATGCTGACAAAGTTCTCTCAGAGATCAGTTCATTAAAAAAAGAAATTACAGATCTTATAACTCTAAAAGAAGAAAATGAAAACAATTTAGAAATAATAGAACTATTAATGGTTGAAAAAGATGAAATATTACAACAGGAAATAGAACAAAATTCGATAGAAGAGAAACAAAAATTAGAGAAATTATCTATTCTATTACTTTTAAATGGTCCATATGATAAAAATAACTGCATTTTAGAAGTACATTCAGGAGCAGGAGGAACAGAAGCTTGTGACTGGGCAGAAATGTTATATAGAATGTATCTAAGATATTGTGAAAAAAAAGGATACAAAATAGAGCTTGTGGATTATTTAGATGGAGAAGAAGCAGGAATAAAAAGTGCCTCTATCAGAGTAATTGGAAATAATGCCTATGGATATTTAAAACATGAAAAAGGAGTTCATAGATTAGTTCGTTTGTCTCCTTTTGATTCAGCAAATAAAAGACATACCTCTTTCGCTTCTATTGATATAATTCCAGAATTTGATAATACTATAAATGTAGAAATCAATGAAAAAGACTTAAAGATTGACGTTTACCGTTCCAGTGGATGTGGAGGGCAAGGAGTAAATACAACAGATAGTGCGGTTAGAATTACCCACTTGCCAACCAAAACAGTAGTAACATGTCAAAATGAAAGAAGCCAGATTCAAAATAAAGAACAAGCAATGAAAATGCTAAAGGCAAAATTATATATTATTGAACAAGAAAAGAAAGAACAAGAACTAAATCAAGTGAAAGGAAATTATCAAAATATAGAATTTGGTTCCCAAATTAGAAGTTATGTGATGCACCCATATTCTATGGTAAAAGATCATAGAACAAATTATGAAACTAGTAACGTTTCTAAAGTATTAGATGGCGATTTAGATGCTTTTATAGAAGCTTGTATGAAAGGAGAATAGTAATGAAATTACCATTTCAAAAAAAAGAGCCAATGAATGAAGTTATGAAAACAATTTATAAAAAAGACAGATTTAAAAGATACTGTAGTTTAGTGATCGGTATTTTACTAATCTCAATAGCCTTTAATTTATTCTTACTTCCTAATGATATAGTATTTGGTGGGGTTAGTGGTTTTTCAATTATCACAAAAAAATTATTTGGAATAGATCCATCAATTGTGATATTTGTAGGATCGTTCCTATTACTAATTGTAAGCTACTTTTCTTTAGGAAAGGAAAAAACTAAGGCGTCTATACTAGGGTCCTTACTATTTCCAATACTAGTTGAAATAACTGAAAACATATCTCATTTTATAACATTTGCGGAGAATGAAACACTACTTGCGGCTTTATTTGGTGGGATTTTATATGGATTAGGTGCTGGTTTAGTATTTAAAGCAGGATTCACAACTGGAGGAACCGATATTATAAATCAAATAATTTCAAAGTATGCAAAAGTTAGTATGGGAAAAGCTATGTTAATGAGTGATGGATTAATCGTATTAGGTGGTGTTGGTGTATTTGGTATCAATAAACTAATGTACGCTATCATTGTAGTATACTTAATTGGAATGCTAACAGACCGTGTATTACTTGGAATATCAGATTCTAAATTATTTTACATCATTGCAGAAAAAGAGGAAGAAATTAAAGATTATATTATAAAAGAACTAGGACATGGGGCAACCATATTTGATGCTAAGGGTGGATTTACAAACGAAAAGCAAAAAGTTTTACTATGTGTCGTTCCTACAAAAGAATACTTTAAATTAAAAGGGGGAATTCACGAAATTGATAGAACTGCCTTCTTTACTGTAATGGATGCTTATGAAGTGTTTGGAGGGGAATAAATGGATATCTTAGAAAAAGGAAAAGAAAGTACAAAAAATATTTTAGAAAATATAAAAAAGAAAAAATTAGTTCGTAGGTATTTAATATTATTAGTGGCGTTATTTATTTCAGCAGTTTACTTTAATTTATTACAACTACCTAGTCAAATTGTAACAGGTGGTAGTACAGGTATTTCAATTATATTAAGACATTACTTTAATTTGAATCCATCAACAGTTATTTTGATAATTTCAATTCTATTATTAATTATTGGTGCTATCTTTTTAGGAATAGAACAGGCATCTGGTGCTTTGGTATCGGCGATTGTATATCCAATTTTTGTTGAACTAACTGCAGATATTGGTACACTTGTTTCTGTAGATTTATCAGATAAAATTCTAATTTCAATATTTATAGGTGTCTTATCTGGTATTACTACGGGATTAGTTTACAAAGTAGGATTTAGTAATGGCGGAATTTCAATCATCAGTGAAATTATTGCCCGGCATAAAAAAATCCCAATTTCAAATGTAAGCTTTGTTACTAATATGATTATCGTTCTTATAGGTGGGGCTGCTTTTGGATGGAATATGGTTTTATACGCTGCAATTATTTTATATATTTATAGTCTTGTATTAGACAGGGTTTTAATAGGTATCTCCAAAAATAAATGTCTTCATATCATGACTGAAAAAGAGGAAGAAATCAGAAATTATATTTTAAATGAGCTTCATCATGGTGTAACTATCTTTGATGTAAAAGGTGGTTTCTTAGAAAAGAAAAGAAGAGTTTTAATGACAGTAATTCCAAACAGAGAGTACTATAAATTAAAAGAAGGAATTAATCAAATTGATAAAAATGCCTTTTTTATCGTTACAGACTCTTATCAAGTCTCAGGAGGTGCGTAAAAGTATCACAAGTACTGTGGTACTTTTTTTCTACATATTTTGGTAAATTATGACAAGTTTAGTAAAAACATTTTAAATATTCTTTAAAAAATGCTATAATACTGTATATAAAAATAATGGTGAGAGTAGATGAAGTAGGTGGTAAAAAATGGAATTAATTAGAATCAAGAATGTAACTAAACAATATAAAAATGGTGTTACCGCAGTTTATGACTTAAATTTAAAAATAAAAAAGGGAGATTTTGTATTCTTTATTGGAGGAACTGGTTGTGGAAAATCTACTTTAATAAAAATGCTTTATAGAGAAGAAAAACCAACAAGTGGAGAAATTATTGTTGGAGGACTTAACGTAGCGAGATTAAGAGATAGTAGAGTTTATAAATTAAGAAGAAAACTTGGAATTGTATTTCAGGATTATAGATTATTGCCTAAATCTACAGTATATGAAAATGTAGCTTTTGCTTTAGAAGTGATTGGAGCTCCTAAAGAAGAAATTAATAAAAAAGTATTGCGCGCTTTAAAACTAGTTGGACTAAAAGGAAAAGTAAGACAATATCCAGATCAGTTATCAGGTGGAGAACAACAAAGAGTAGCAATTGCGAGAGCAATTGTAAATGAACCCAAGATTCTACTATGTGACGAGCCGACAGGTAATTTAGATCCAGAAAAAAGTATGGAAATTATGAAAGTATTAGAGAATATCAATACAACCCTTGGAACAACCATTGTGATGGCAACACATGACAAAGAGATAGTAAATACTATGAAGAAAAGAGTAGTAATACTAAAAGAGGGTCGACTTGTGAAAGATATGGAGAAAGGAGTGTATGATAATGAAGCCATTTAGAATGTTTTTTAGAAGCATTAGAGATGCATTCAAAAGTGTATTCAGAAACTTTTCATTATCTTTGGCTTCTATTTCCTGTATTAGTATCACGTTAATTATTGTAGCAGTAGCTTTATTAGTATCACTAAATGTAAATAATTTTACAAAGTTAATAAAGAAAGATGTAACTATTGTAGTATTTGTAAATCAAAAAGTAGATGACTCAAAATTAGGAGTAGTTAAAGCAAAATTAGAACAAATTGAAAACATTGAAAAAATAGACTATAAATCAAAAGAACAGCTAAAAAATGAAATGATGGCAACATCTAGTGAATTAGATGCAATTATGAATGAATATGGAGATAGTGAAAATCCACTAAAAGACACATTCCAAGTTACAGTAAAAGACATTGAACAAATAGAAAAAACAGCATCTACTATTAAAAGAATTGAGGGAATTGATTCGATTAATTATGGAGAATCTTGGGTAAATAAATTATTGTCTACGTTCAAAATCTTAGAAAAAGGAACCATTGCGGCAGTTATTCTATTGATTTTAGTAAATGTATTCTTAATTATTAATACAATTAAACTAACAATCTTCTCAAGAAAAAGAGAAATATCAATTATGAGAGTAGTAGGTGCTAGTAATTTTTCTATAAAGATGCCATTTGTAATTGAGGGAATGATACTAGGGTTTTTAGGTTCTATTATTCCAATATTAGTAATAATTTACGGATATTATGGTTTTTATCAACATTTTGATGGACAACTATTCTCACCAATTATAAAACTAGTAGAGCCAACTCCATTTGTTTATATGATATCTCTAATAATATTAGCTATCGGTATTGTGGTAGGAATGATCGGTAGTGCCAGGGCAGTTAGAAAATACTTAAAAATATAATGAGAAAATATAAATATAAATTTTTGCTTTTAATCTCAGTAATGACAGTACTCCTACCAATTACTGTAAATGCTGAGGAGCTTACATATGGACAAGTATTAGATGATTTAGCAAAGGCACAGGCAGAGTTAAGAAAGAATAATCAAGCAATTCAAAATAATGAAAATAAAATTGATGAGAATAATGCAACAATCAAATCATTAAATAATCAAATTAGTGAAATGAGTGAAGAAGTAAGTAAATTGCAACAGCAAATTGTAGATGCTAATGATGAAATTGCCCTAAAGAAGGAGCAAATTCAAAATGTAATTAAATATTTACAATTGAGTCAAGGAGAAAATCTTTATTTTGAATATGCATTTGGTGCTGAAACAATTACAGACTTTGTTTACCGTGTTTCTGTAGTAGAACAAATTGCAGAACATAACAACACAATGATTAAAGAACTTCAAGATTTAATTACAAAAAATGAGAATAAAAAAATAGAGCTTGGTAAAAAACAAGAAGATTATAAAAATAAGATGACAGAATTAGATAATGAAATAACGAAATTGAATAACTCAATAACAAAATTAGGGGAATCTGTTCCAAGTCTAGAACAACAAGTAAAGTCAAAGCAAGAAACAGTCAATACATATAAATCTTTAGGTTGTAGTAAAAGAGAACAAGTCATTGGTAGAGATTGTGCTGTTTTTGCAGGAAATGGAACATTTTCAAGACCCATGAAGACAGGATATGTCACTAGTTGGGTAGGATATCGTTGGGGAAGCTTACATAGAGGACTAGATATGGGAAGCTCTTTAGGTAGAAATACTCCAATTTATTCTATTGGATATGGAAGAATCACCTCTGTTTATAGAGATAGCTATGGAGCTAATTGTGTAATTATTCAATATAGATTGGCAAATGGCCAATACTATTCAGCATTATATGCCCATCTTTCAAGATATGCATCAGGACTTTATCCAGGAATGCCAAGTAAGGATGTAACCCCTGATACAGTAATTGGATATATGGGAGATACAGGGCAAGCATATGGGGTTCATTTACACTTAGAAGTTTGGCCATGTAGACTATATGGAGATAGTAATTGTAGTAGTTGGAATAAATATGTAAATTTTGTACAACAGCAATATAATAAAGGATTCCATGGAGCTGAAAGTGTAATTTCATTTCCAAATAGAACATATACAACATGGTATACTAAATAATTTGACAAAATAGATAAAATATGCTATAATAAAAATCACTTAAGAGGGAGTAGTTCCACTGATCAGTGTGATAATTCAACTATATGGTTTTTTACCTGGATTATCTAAATAAAATAGAACAAGACTTTTATGTTAGAAGCATAAGAGTCTTTTTTTTTCTTATCTTAAGTAGGAGGAAAAAATGAAAAACTTAAACATAAATGAAGAATTTATACAAAAAATTACAAAGGGAGCAGTCATAACATTAGCTGCACTTGGAATAGGAACGATTGTTGTAAAATCAAATCCTAAAATGGATTGTGCTATAGAAAGTGAACATGCGCACATATATCAAACAGAAGATGGATTTACAGCATATCGAATAAATGAACATAAAAAATCAAATAATGGACTTCGTTGGACAGAAAATACAGTAGATATCACAGAGAAAATAGAAATAATTGATAAAAATAAATTATTATTAATATCAGAAAACAGAAATATCCTTGAGAATGTGGTAAGGGAAAGTGTACCATATTTGGAATACGAATATAAAACAAAAGTTACACGAAAAGTTGGAAAAATATGGGTTCCAAGAACCGTTAGAAGATTTACAACAAATCCTAATGAAGGTAGAAGATATACTGGTAGAGCAGTTACAGTAACTGCACAATATAAAGGATATAGAATTATAATAGATGAAAATGGAAAACAAGTATTAGAAGAAAGTCCTTGGGTAGATGATATTACTTTAATAGAAGATATGTATCCTTACTTTAAATTATCTGATTACCAAAAATGGTTTACTAGTAATCCATTTGATTTGGAAAAAGAGAAAGAACTATCACTAGAATATAATAACTAATAATTACAAAATATAATAAATAAAATAGTGTAAAAATATGCAAAAAATATTATTAATAATGCCAACAAGATGAATTTATACTTTCTAGGTGTTATACTTTCTATATAACAAAAGGTAGGGGAACTTATGAAAAAAATAGAGGCCAAAGAACTTTCACCCAAACGTTCTGAAGTAATAATGGAATATATTGATTTAATTCTTACAGATTCTAAAAATCATGGAAAAGGAAAAATTGAATTTTTCTCTGCTTGGGTAGAAGGAAGACCTGAAGAGATGTCTGTAGCAACCATTTCAGTACCAGATACAGGATATTCTAGAATGATTGATAATGGAATCACATCTCAACAAAGAATTGTGTTTTATGGACAAATTTTAAGAGATTTAATTGATAATTTTCTAGATTCAGATAAAATTACCCTTGGTTTATTTCATACGATTCGCGGTGGAATGGGAAGAAACTTTGATGGAGTTACAATTCATAGTGCCTTAGGTAGTAGTCTAGAAATCAATTTTAGAAATGCAAGTAGTGAGTTAAGAGAAGAAATTGAAAAATATAATCAAACATTACAACTATATAGAGAGGGAAAAGAAAATACGATAGTAGAAGATAATGATTCTATAAAAAGAAGATAAAAAAGTATTAGTTCAATTTAGAACTAATACTTTTTATTTTTGGGTATCATACATTAGACCTTTATAATACTTCCAAGCAATATTACGAAAAGCTAATTTATTAATCAAATTTTCATCAATAGTACCTTTTTGTACAGCATCCTTAATTGCATTAAAACTTCCTTCATAATCAGTTGTAATAATAATATCATTACCAGCAAGAAGAGCTTTTTGAGTAACATCAGCGATAGAAGAAACAGCTCCCATTGCTAAATCATCAGTAATAATAATTCCAGTAAATCCCATCTCTCCTCTTAATAAATTATGAACACCAGGAGATAAAGAGGCAGGATTTGATTTATCAATACTGTTTACTGTATTATGACTAACTAGGACAGCCTCAGCCCCAGACTCAATTCCTGATTTAAATGGGGGAAGATCATTTTTTAATAAATCTTCATAACTTCTATTATCAACAGAAGAATCGTAATGAGTATCATCATTATTTCCATATCCAGGGAAATGTTTTAAAACATAAGAAACTCCTAAATCTTTACTGGCCTCAACTACTGTTTTTGCATAAGTAGAAGTTACTTCTGTATTTTGACCAATAGATCGATTATACATATAGTCACTAGAATTAGTAGAAACATCAATAACTGGGGCTAGATTTAAATTAATTCCAAGTCTATGAAGAAGATTGCTTTTTTCAACAGTATCTTTTTTTATTAGGTCAAATCCACCTTCTTTATATAATTCTTGAGAAGATTTGAATTTCTCACTTCTTAATTTAGAATTACTACTAACACGAACTACACTTCCACCCTCTTCATCCACTGCTGTAAGAATTGGTATTTTGGAAACATCTTGAAGTTCTGCCATCATTCCTTGTACTTCTTCTGGCATCTTGTCTTTGAAATCTTTTTCAAAGAATACATATCCACCAAATTGGTACTTTTTAAGTATTTCTACAGCATCTTTATCAGGGTAACGTACTAATAATAATTGTGCAATTTTCTCATCTAAGGTCATATCTTTCAATTTTCTGCTCGCAAGAATATAATAATTACTAAAAATTCCATGATCTAGCCAATCTGTAGAAATTCCATTTTCATCATAGGAAAGAGGCGATATCTCATAAGATACAATTTCCCCATCCTGAATATTCTGGTTTCTATTAAGAACACCTGTATATTCCAAATGAATACTTGAACCAACATCTGCTTCAATTCCTGTATTTAAGAAAGTATAAATCATATGATTACTATCCTGAACTGTTAACTCATCATTTTCTGACCACATAATGGTAGCATCCATCTGATTAGTTAAAACTTCTTCTGATTTATTAAGTTGATGTACAATAGTAATACCTAGGAAAACAAAGAAGACTGCTACGACGACTAACGATAACCCAAAAATATTTTTTTTATCCATATCATCACCTGTGTTACTATTATATAAATCAAAAAAAAATATATGATAATAAAAGTACAAAAACTACCCATTTACTTTAAATTGTAAATAAATATAACTTATGATAAAATAGGAACAAAAAGAATGGTGATATTATGACATTTGATTGGAATGTAAGAGTATATGATTATAATGATAGAATTAAAAATTTATCTGCTATGGCAAAAGGAAAAGTAAAAAGTAATAAATTTTTCCCAGTATTTATAGAAGACGGAAAAGAAAAAGTATTAAAACCCCTATCCAAAACAAAACCATTCACAACACCATACTTTGCTTATAGCGAAGTATTTTGGTCTACTATTACCGCAAAATATTTTGATAAAGATACTCCAATCTATCAGCTAGCAATATGTGATAATATTGGAGAGGCAATGGAATCAAAATATCCACAGGGAACAATTGTAGACTCATTACAAAAGCCAGGATATCGTCTAATAAATCTATATGAAATATTTACAGAACATAAAGATAGTGCAGTAAATATTGAAGATTATGTAAATTTTTGCATGAAGTTTTATGACTATACTTTTATATTTGACTCTAAGTTAATGAAAGAAAACGAATCTTTATCTAGAAAACTAGCGACACAGATACTTTTATCAATTTTAAAAATAGATCAAAATTATCATTATGAAAATCCATTGTTCTATGAGAAGGATGGAATCATAACAGACATTGCACCAATGATTGATCATGAATTTTCTACGATGTTTTTGTTTCCAGAAGATGAGAATGAGAACGTAAAACATTTTAATTCAGGAATAGAATCTTTAGTAATGCCAAAAAATGATCCATCAGATATTTTTGTTCAGTTACGTTATGAAGCATTTGCCACTTTTTCTAAGAATTTAGATATAATTATAGAAAGATATCCAGAAACAGCAGAAAAGTTTTTAGAAAATTTAAACTGTTTCATTAGAGATTTTCAAAAGGAGCCACTTTTATTTGAAAATCACAATTATATAACACCATTTAATAGTTCAAATTTTATGATAGGTCATGCATTATATAAAGAAAATGATATAGAAAAAGCAAACAAATTAAGAAATAGATTAGAACAATATTATCCGAGTATAGAAGAAATTAGTAGTAAAATTTATCTACAAGTGCTAACATCTAGCATTACGTTAGAACAGGAAATGGAAAAAAGATTGGTAAAGTAAAAAGGAGGATAATAATGAGTAAAAAAGAAATTTATATCGGAAATATTTTAAAATGTACGGATTCTACAAAAAATAGTCCAAATCAGTTAAAAATTACAACTTATAATTACCTACCTAGTCAAGAGGAAACATCGATTAATTTTAGTTTATATAGATTTGAAGAGCAATATGAGATTTATAAAAGGGATGCTACTTTAATAAAGTTAGGAGAAGGAATTTATATAGATAAAGAAGATATAAAATCAGTATTAGATTATTTGAATATTTTGATGCATAGAAATAACCTAAGTAAAATAGGAATGAAGTTAATAGGTACATTCCCTATAGGATATGGAAGTTTATTTGTAGAAAAAGAAAAGTTAAAGAAAAAAATAGTCAAAGAGAAAAGAGAGGGTAGTTTTTATGGAAGAAGAATATATTGATCTATTAGATGAAAATGGAAATAAATTAAATAAAAGAAAAAAAAGAACAGAGGTTCATAGAGATGGCGATTGGCATAAGTCAGTTCATATTTGGATAATAAATAAAAACAGTGAAATCCTGCTTCAAAGAAGAGCTGCTGATAAAGATAGTGACCCAAATATGTTAGATATTTCTTGTGCAGGACATTTATCTAGTGGAGATGATTCTATAACTGGCGCAATAAGGGAGCTAAAGGAGGAACTTAATTTAGAAGTGGAGAAGTCTGAATTAAAGTATATAACAACTTTAAAAAGAAGCCCTAAGCATGAAAATGGATTTATTGATAATGAATATGACGACTTATATTTATTAAAAATAGATAAAAAAATAGAGGAGTTAACTTATCAAAAAGAAGAAATATCTGAAATTCTTTTCGTACCGTATCAGAAATTTAAAGAAATGATTCAAAGGAAACAAGCAGATTTAGTAATATATAAAGACGAGTATAAAATATTGTTTGATTTATTAGATAAAGAAGTAGAAAAATAAAAAAGCGAGGAAACTCGCTTTTTTACATGTTTTAATGTCAAATTATAATCTGACTAAATTTATTTTACAATCTTTTCATACCCTTTTTCATTCTGTTTGGACTTTTCCCATGCTTCTATTCTTTCCTCATAGGCCCTACGTTTTATTTCAGATATTTCCTCATCAGTGATATCTGGTCTTTGCCATTTTAAGTATTCAATATACTCAGGATTTTCTTTTCCCATAGTTTTCCCATCTTTGGTTACATAAAAGTGGATAGGAGAGGGAGTCCTGTCGCTATGATATTCAACATGGACATCTGAATGTTCAGTTCTTACCTTTTTAAAATGTTCTAAGTTATCAGTCATATATATTGCATGAGAACAATTATTGTTTTCTTCATTAGAACCAAAGATATTCTTCTTAATAAGTCTAAAAAAATTTAAATTTCCAATTCCAAAGTTCATACTAATTTCTCCTTAAAGATGAGATATATTATACTATGACTATTCCTTGCTAGCAAGAAAATTTTTTCCCTTAAAATGATTGTCATAAAAAAATTTTAATAAAATTAAAAAAAGTGGTTGATTTTTTTTGAACTTATTAATATAATGTTAATAACAAATAAATAACAACAAAAATAAAGGGGTGAAAATATGTTTAATGTAAAAATTAAAACATCAGACTTTATTCATATCATGGTTACCAATAGATGTAATAGACGTTGTCCATTCTGTTTTGATGAGAATCGAAAATTTGGAAAAGATATAACAAGGGAAAACTATTTAAAAATATTAAATAAGGCAAAAGAGAATAATATAAAAGAAGTATGCATCTTAGGGGGAGAGCCGCTTCTACATCCAGATATTGTATGGATATGTAAGACATGCAAAGAATATGGATTCAAGACAGTAATAACTACGAACTATGCAAAACCAGAAGTTCTTAAAGAGTGTGATAAGTATCTAGATAGTATTAATATTTCTTACTATAATCAAAAGGATTTACCAGATCAGAAAGATTATAACGCAGATATATCTTTATCGGCGTTAATCTACAAGGGACGATTTGATAATCAAAAAGATTTAGATAATTTTATCGATCAATATAAGGATAGATTTCACTTACGCTTGGCGACTCTAGAACCAACACCAAGATTTCCTAAGGAATTATGTGATGTATCAGAATTCTTAGATACTTTAGAGTACGATGAAAAAATAAGTCTATTCGGGCAAATAGAAGCCGATGTTTATAGGGGAGTTACAATAAAAAGACATGATATATCTCTTCCTAAATTTGAACAACCATTTTCATTTAATGGACATGTGAATGGGGATTATGATAGATCATGGACAGATCGATATCAAACAGAGGAAAGGGGTAAAGTTGAATATTCTTCTCCAATTGGGAACATTAGATCATACGAAGAATATGATGCCATTGCGAAAAAACTTCATAAAATATACATTTATGATCAGGAAGATTATGTAGTAGGGGTCTTATATAATAAATCTACAAATAAATATATTATGGTAGATCAGTATAGATATGGAATTGATAGACATAACACAGAGTTTCCAGGAGGAAGTAAGGACTATCTTGAAGATCCATATGATGCCTGGATTCGTGAAGTAAAAGAAGAAACAGGATATAATCTAAAAAAGCAAAATGTTAAAATATTAGGCTCTTTCTATCAAAACGTAGGAAATAGTAAAGGAAAAGCATATATCTTCTATGGTGAGACAGAAAACCAAGAGTTAGGAACTCCTAATAGAGAGGAATTTGAGCATATAAAAATAGTGGAGATGGATTCTTCTGAGTTAGATCAATATGTTTCAAGTAATTACTATCTAATGACACAATTTGTATACTCAAAATATAAGGCGAAACAGTATGAAAAATAATTATCTTGATATTTTAAATAAACTAAAAAACAAAACTCAGAAATCATTATCGGATGAAAATTTATTTTGGATATGTAGCATAATAGAAAAATATAAGCCAAAAAGAATTCTTGAAATAGGTGTTTCTACTGGTGGATCAACGGCAGTTTATTTAAATTGCATAAAAAAGCTTAATTTAGATTGTGAATTAGTAAGTATAGATAAGGAAACCATTGCTTTTTATAAGAAGGGGAAACCGCAGGTTGCGGCGGAAGTATTGGAGCTAAAAGAATATTTAGATTTAGAAAAATTTAAATTAATAAAAGGAAAATTACTTCCAGAAGTAGTAGATGATATTGGTATGTTTGATTTAGTAATTATGGATACAGTACATTTTGTACCAGGAGAAATTTTAGACTTCCTATGTTTAAAAAACAGTCTTCAAAAAAATACGATCATTATTTTAGATGATATTAATATTGAAAGCAGACATCCTGACCTATACAAAGAAAATTTAAACAGCACTTCTTCTAATCCAATGATTTTAGCATCGTTAAATGGAGAATTATTATTTCCAGAGACTATTTTTCCTGAAATTGGTGGGATTGTTTTAAAGAAGGATAACTTTGACGAAAACAAATTACTATTATGCTTATGTCATAAATGGAATTCAGATATATTAGAATCTAAAAAAATATATTTTGATAAATTAAAAGAGCTCTATGGAGCAGAATTTTTAAATAAATTAGAAAGTATCTATGATAAATACAAGTATTCTAATTTCAATAAAGAGTAGGGATGACTATGAAAAATAAATGGATAAAAAAGTTTATACTAGAATTAAAATCGTTAAAAAAATTCGATATTATATGGTTAATTTTATGTACAATTGGAATAACAATAACATCTATAAAAACAAATAATAGCCCACTAGCAATTATTGCTTCTATAATGGGAGTAATATATGTTATCCTAAATGGTTGCAGGCTATCTATCGCTTTTCTGTTTGGTATCATTAATACTCTTGTGTATGGGCTAGTAGCATATAACAATGGTTTATATGGGGATTTTATGATGAATGTTTTCTATTCATGTCCATGTTGTGTGATAGGACTTATAGCATGGTTTAAGGCAAGCAAAGAAACTGTAACAGCAAAAGTGTCAGCTTTCAATATAAAGGAAAGATTAATATTTTTATTACTAATAATATTATCTATTTTCCTATATGGAGTGATTTTAACAAAGTTAAAAGATACACAGCCATATTTGGATGCAACCACGACTGTATTAAGTATAGGAGCCTATATTTGCTTAATAAAAAGAAAAAAAGAAGTTTGGTATTTATTTAACTTTTCTAATATTTTATCAATTGTCATGTGGGCTATCAATTATAATAGTAGTAATGCTAATCTTGCGATATTATTTATGTATATTATTTATACACTAAACTCATTACTAAATACAGTAAGATGGGAAATATCTAATAAGAAAATAAAAAAATAAGTACATTCAAGTAAAAATAGAATGTACTTTTCATATGTCTTAATCATAATATATTTTTTAATTCTTCTAATTTTTGAATAACTATAGTTGGTTTATAAGGCTCATCTAATTTTTCATTATTCTTATTAAACCAGCAACTATCGAACTTACAGTTCATCGCAAATCCAACATCAGATTTAAGTGAATCACCGATTATTAGATATTCCTCATTATTATAATTTTTTAATAAATTTTGAATTGCTTCAAAAAATTCTGTTCTTGGTTTCATATATCCAAACATATCAGCCGATAGAACTTCATTTACTAAGTTCAAACATTTTATCTTAGAAAGTTTATCTTTTGTAGCAACTTTAGGCCCATTCGTCGCAACAATGATATATTATTTTTCTTTTAAATATTTTAATGTATCATAAGCACCATCTATGGCAATTACTATTTCAGTCAATGAATTCATAAAAAGATGATTTAATTCGATTGCTTTTTCTAAACTTATTTGATTATCAAAATAAATCAATACTCTTTGTGCTCTTACCCAATTTAAAAATTCTTCACTTTTTTTACCTGTTTCATTTTTTAAATGAGCAGGCAACTTTATCAAGCCATCTTGCCAATCTTTCCAGAAATTTTTATCTATTTCATACCACTTTTTAAATCCATCTTCTGAATATTTTTCTCCAACAGATTCAATCATTTTAGTATATGCATACCTGACATTTTCTAAATTATCTATTAATGTATCATCTAAATCAAATATTAAAATTTTATATTTGTCCATAAGAACTCCACCTCAGCTAATATTTATTTTAACATATGTATGTTTTATTTATTGAGCAAAAGAAAATAAAAGATAAAAATGTTGCGAATTTAAGTGGCTTATTGTACAATATCAAGAAAAAAAGAAGGGGAGATTATGACAAAATATAGATATAGTATTGGTTTAGATGACAAATATTTGTTTGGAACAGAATTAGAATTTACAAATGTCTATTTAGATGATATTTCAAAATTATTTCGAGAATCTCCCCTTCCTGTAAGATATGCCCTTCATCACAAGAGTACTGGATTTACAAAATATGATGAATGGTATTTAGATATGGATAGCACTGTAACCAAAAGAAAAGAAGGAAGATTTTTTGGAGGAGAATTATCTAGTAGAATACTAACAGATAAAAAAGAAATATGGATAGAATTAAAAGATATTTGTTACCTATTAAGAAAAGCAGGAGCAACTATTAATGACACTTGTAGCAACCACATAAGAGTGAATCTTTCTTGTATAAAAAATGAACCATATTTCTTTGAGGTGTTATCCAAAATTATAGCGTTGTATGAAATGGAAATAAAATCATTTTATATGGGAGATGACTATTTAACTAGATCAACTTCCTTTGACTATGCAAGACTATTAAGTGGATACTTGATTGAATATATAAATAATGTAAATTTCTATGATCCTGATTGTTTATATCAATTTAGACATTATCGAGGAGTTGGCTATTTTACAAGAAGAGATGCGATTAATTTACAAGATTATGATCAGAAAAAATTAATGGAAGTTAGATATGCGAATGGTTCCTTAAATGAAAAAATAATCCAAAATAATATTAATTTTACTCTAAAATTGGTAGATGCGATTCAAAGAGAATTGTTTGATACGATAGAATTATCAAGAGAAGTAAATCGATTGAAGGAAAGTGATTGGTATTTTAGAGATTTATTCGAAGAAACTTCTTATAATAACTTTGAAAGACTAGTAAAGAATATTTCTACTTCCTCTGAAGATGTAGATGACTTTATGAGTCAATATGAAAACGTATTATCTAAAAGACCCAGATTGTAAAAAAGTATAGAAATATTAAAAAAATAATTGTGAAAATCCATTAATCTAAAGTAAAAATATTTACAAAATGGTGAAAATATGGTATCATGTAATCACTTAAGAGGGAGTAGTTCCATCAGTAAAATGATGTAATAATTCGTCAATACGGTTATAAAAGACCCGGATTATTTAAAACTATAGAACAAGACTTTTATGTAGAAGCATAAAAGTTTTTTTAATACAAAATTAACCTTTATGCTAAGCATAGAGGTTTTTAATTTCTTAAGTAATAAACTTATATTAACTGAGGAGGTATGTATATGATATGGTTAGGTTTAAGTTTAGTAGTGATGATAGGACTAGCAATTTTCATTATTGATTATTGTAGAAAAAATGAGAAAAAAATATTTCCTATGATTTTGATAGTGCTTTTTGGATTATTACTTATAATTCCTGGATGCATTACAACAATCGCAACAGGTGAAGTTGGTATTAAGACAACTTGGAATAAAATAACAAATGTTAATATGAAAGAAGGAATCCAATTTAAATATCCATGGCAAAAAGTAATTAAAATGAATATTAAAGTTCAAAAGTATGAAAATGATAAAAGCATGGAAACATCAACAAAAGATATGCAAGTAGTAAACTCTGTAATCGTTTCATTAAACTATCAATTAGATGAAAACAAGGTTACAGATATGTATAGAAAAGTAGGAGAAAAATATGATTCGATAGTTCTAGAACCAGCAATACAAGAAGCAATTAAAAGTGCAATTTCTTTATATAATGCAGAAGAATTAGTTACAAAAAGAAGTGAAGTAAGTAATACAATATTAGAAACAGTTTCAAGTAAAGTAAAAGATTATGGATTGAATATAATATCTGTTTCTTTAAAAAATTTTGACTTCAGTGAGGAATACAATCAAAGTATAGAAAGAAAAACAATTGCGGAACAAAATGCACTAACTGCAGAACAAGAATTAAAAACTAGTGAAGCGAATGCAAAGAAAAAAGTAATCGAAGCTCAAGCAGAGGCTGATGCCAATAATATTAAAAATTCAACAATAACAGATGAAATATTAACTCAACAATTTATTGAAAAATGGAATGGAGAGTTACCAAAAGTTATGGGAGACAATGGGAATATACTTGATATTACTAAATTAATTAAATAATAAAATAACGAACAGAAGTACTAAAAATGGTACTTCTTATTGTTTTAAAATAACTAATATGTTATTATAAAGGCGATTTCAAAAGAAGATAAAGAAAGAAGAGGAAGAACATGCCATTAGAAGAAATAAAAAGAAATTTATTTACAAAGCTTGAGAAAGAATATAATATAGGAGAGGATTTAGTAAGAATAATCGATGAGGTTATAACGGATGAAAATCAATCTGAACTAACATCAATTTCTTTAATTCAGCAAGAGATTCTAAAAAAGATGTTTCAACCCAATCCCAAATTAATTCCTCCGCAATCTTTTTTTAGAATGAATCCTAATGAGTGTTCTAGTAAAAGTATAGAGAAAGTGAAAGAAGAATTATTGGATATTCTTTTACCTATATATGATGGACTTCTACCTATGGATGAATTAGTAAGCCAGATTTGCTCTATTATGAATAAGTATCCAAATCTTACTACAGATAAATATTTTTCTTTAATAAAAACAAATATTTTTAATGAAACAAGAGATTATTGTATGAAAGTTAGTCCTGTAGGAAATAGTAGTATTAAACTTTTACTTAAAAGTAAAACATTTTATTTTGAACATGAAACAAGTGAAGAATAAATAAAAGAATAATTTAGATAGTAATTGAGGTGATAATGTGTTCAATTTAGTATCAAAATATAAACCTAGTGGAGATCAACCACAAGCAATAGAAGAATTAGTAAATGGTATCAAAGAGGGAAAAAAACATCAGGTTTTACTGGGCGCAACAGGAACGGGAAAGACCTTTACTATTGCGAATATTATTAAAGAAGTAAATAAGCCAACCCTAATTTTAGCGCATAACAAGACCCTTGCAGGACAACTATATAGTGAATTTAAAGAATTATTCCCAAATAATAGAGTAGAGTACTTCGTTAGTTACTATGATTATTATCAACCGGAAGCTTACGTGCCATCTACAGATACCTATATAGAAAAAGATTCTTCCATTAATGATGAGATCGATGAACTTCGTCATGCAGCAACAAGTGCCTTACTATCAGAAGAAAATGTAATTGTAGTAGCAAGTGTTTCCTGTATTTATGGTATTGGAGAAGTAGAAGAATATAAAAATAAAATGTTAACACTATCTGTTGGTCAAGAGATAGAAAGAAATAAAGTATTAGCCAAACTAGTAGAAATGCAGTACGATCGAAATGATTTTGATTTTAAGCGTGGTACCTTTAGAGTAAAAGGGGATGTACTAGAAATTATTCCAGCATACCAAAGTACCAAAGGTTTTAGAGTTGAATTTTTTGGAGATGAAATTGATAGAATTAGTGAAATTGATGCATTAACTGGAGTAGTTCTTCAAAACAAAAAAAACTTAAGCTTGTTCCCAGCAAGTCACTTCGTAACGAGTGATGACAAATTAAAAGAAGCGATTAAAAGAATAAAAAGTGAATTAGAAGATCGTTTAATTGAACTAAAAAATGACAATAAATTGCTCGCAATGGAACGACTAGAACAAAGAACAAATTATGATATAGAAATGCTAGAAGAAACAGGATTTTGTCATGGAATTGAAAATTATTCTAGACATATGGCACTAAGGGGAGAGGGAGAAACTCCAACCACTTTAATTGACTTCTTTGGAAAAGATTTTCTTTTAGTAATCGATGAATCCCATGTAACTATTCCACAAGTAAGAGGAATGTATAATGGAGATAGAGCAAGAAAAATGAATTTAGTAGATTATGGATTCCGTCTCCCTAGCGCTTTAGATAATCGTCCACTAAAATTTGATGAATTTGAGAAGAAAATTAAGCAAGCAATCTATGTATCAGCGACTCCAGGGGACTATGAATTAGAAAAAACATCAAATCATTTTGTAGAACAGATTATCCGTCCAACTGGGCTTTTAGATCCGACAATTGAAGTTCGTAAAACAGAGGGACAAATAGATGACTTAGTATATGAGATTAAAGAAAGAATGGAAAGAAATGAACGTACTTTAATTACAACACTAACGATTCGTATGGCAGAAGAATTAACTAATTATTTAAAAGATATTGACATTAAAGTAGCTTATTTACATAGTGAAGTGAAAACCTTAGAAAGAATGAGAATTATTCGTGATTTACGTTTAGGAAAATATGATTGTATTGTTGGAATTAACCTACTTAGAGAAGGAATCGATATTCCAGAAGTAAGTTTAATCGCTATACTAGATGCAGACAAAGAAGGATTCTTAAGAAGTGAAAGAAGTTTAATTCAGACTATCGGACGCTGTGCAAGAAATGCTAGTGGACATTGTATTATGTATGCAGATAAGATGACAGATAGTATGAAACATGCGATTGATGAGACAATGCGCCGTCGTACAATTCAAGAAAAATACAATGAAGAGCATGGAATTATTCCAAAAACAATTGAGAAAGAAATTCGCGATTTAATTTCTAATATAGATGAAGATACCAATAAGAAATCTAAGAAAGAAAAGAAACAAGATAAAAAAGAACTATTAAAAACAATTGAAAATATTGAGGAAGAAATGAAAAAGGCAGCCAAAGAGTTGGATTTCGAACGTGCGATGGAATTAAGAGATTTATTATTTGAAATGAAAACAAGTATTTAATGGAGTAAAAATGAAAAAAAGATGGAAAAGAGTGTACATAGAAATCACCAATATCTGTAATTTATCTTGTTCCTTTTGTAAACAAACTAAAAGAATAAGAAAATCGATGAGTCCAGAAGAATTTGAGGAAATTTTAAAAAAGATTGATGATTATACAGACTACATTTATTTACACGTAAAAGGAGAGCCGTTAATTCACCAAAATTTAAAAGAAATTTTAAATATTGCATCCAAATATCAAAAAAAAGTAACCATTACAACAAATGCAACACTACTAAAAGAAAAAGAGTCTATACTTTTAGAAAGCTCTTGTATTAGACAAATGAATTTATCTTTACACAGTGAGAATAATAAGGAGGATTATTTAGAAGAAATATTCTCATCAGTAGATAAATTATTAAAAAAAATGAATATTGTATATCGATTTTGGACACTTCATAAAGGAATACTCAATGAAAAATCCACAGAAACTGTGAAAAAAATTAATTCATACTATCATTTATCCCCAGAAACTGTGGAAAAATTATATACAAATTCTAATATTAAAATAAAAGAAAATATTTATGTGAATAAAGACAATGAATTCCTTTGGCCTGACTTAGAAAATGAATATTATGAACCTTATGGTTATTGTCATGCTTTAAAAGACCAAATCGCGATATTAGTAGATGGAACAGTAATTCCTTGTTGTCTAGATGGAGAAGGATTCATCAATTTAGGAAATATATATGAAAGTACTATGGAAGAAATTATGTCTAATGATAGAACTAAAAATATGATAGAAGGATTTAAATCTCGTAAAGTAAGCGAAGAGTTATGTAAACATTGTAATTTTAAAGAAAAATTTAATCGATAAGAAGATAGAAAAAGCTTTACAAAAATGAACTTTTATTGTATAATAAACCTCAATAAATTTAGGAATGGGGGATTGATTTTATGTCAAACTTGAGAATTGGAAATTATTTTGATACAGAAAAAATCTTCTTAGGACTTGCAGATACTATAAATCCAAATGCTAGTATAAGTGAAAGCCAAATAGTTCCTAAAATTGTAGTTTTAGAAAAAAAATCACAAAATAGAATGGAACCAATTAAACCATATGAATATCATAATGTAAATAAAGTAATACCAATTGCTTCTTACATGAAAGATAAAGAAATTGGTTGGTTTATTAGTCTTGGAAAGATAGAGGAAGTACTAGAAAGAACTGGATTAGAAGAAGCCAAAGTATTAGATATAGAACCTCGTGAAAAGGTACTTAAGAAAGCTGCTTAATAAGTAGCTTTTTTCTTTACAATGTTGACAATTCTTTTTTTTAATTTTATTGCATCAAAAACGAAAAAACAGTAAGATTAAATTAATAGGAGGGGTACTATGAGCCAAACTAGTCAAATATTAGAAGGAGAATATGCAAAAAGAATATGGTTAGATAATTTAGATCGAAGAGAGTTTTTAGACTTCGTAAATCCTTATAGAACAGAAGCTAAAATTGATTTTGCTGCGATGGAACAATCAGGTAAAATGCCAGAGTACAATCTACTGGCATACCAAACAACAGCATCTCATTTAACTAGATTAGTATTAGAGGACTTTATAAGCAATAATGTAAGTGGAGAAGTATCTGGTGGACATAATACTTCTGTTGATTGGGAAGCTCAAATTACAAAACTAAAAAATTTACAAGAAAAAGCAGGTTTAGATACACAAAGTGGTGGATTGTTAGACGAAATGGAACCTTTAAAAGAAGGAGAAAATATTCAAAAATGCCGATTAACTATAGGAACAAAAGAAATCGATGTAACTGGGAAATCAGTAGAAGAAGAAATTGGAATGTATAAAAAAGAAATAGAGAACATTTTATTAGAATCTTTGGGTAAAGAAAGCAGTGCAAATCTATTAAAAGAAGTTTGCAGTGATATAAGCAAAAATCAAAAAGCTATTATAGAATTAGTAGAACAGGAATTCCAAAATCAAAGGAAATCGCAAGCATCTGCTAATTATCAAAAAGTATTATCTTAAAAATAAAGCATTTTATTTGATAAGAAAGATATCAGATAAAATGTTTTTTAATTGGAAAAAAGTATTTGACGAACTTATGTTTGTATGATATATTTCAAATAGAGAAAAGAAAACAGAAAATTAGAATTTGTGATATAATAGGAAAACAGGTGATATCAATGGATAAAATTATTATTAAAGGGGCAAGAGAGAACAATTTAAAAAATGTAGATTTAACTCTTCCAAAAAATAAATTAATCGTAATGACAGGAGTATCAGGAAGCGGAAAAAGTTCGTTAGCTTTTGATACTATCTATGCAGAAGGACAACGTCGTTATGTAGAAAGTTTGTCTGCTTATGCAAGGCAATTTTTAGGAGGAACTGAAAAACCAGATGTAGATTCTATAGAGGGGCTTTCCCCATCAATTAGTATCGATCAAAAAACAACAAGTAAAAATCCACGTTCAACAGTAGGAACAGTAACGGAGATTTATGATTATTTACGTCTACTATTCGCAAGAATCGGAACTCCATACTGTCCTATACATCATGTACCGATTACTTCTCAAAGTGTAGAAGAAATGGCAAACAAGATTATGGAAAGAGAAGTTGGCACTAAAATCATTATTATGGCACCAGTTGTTCATGGGGAAAAAGGAACACATAAGGAGCTTTTGGATGATTTAAGAAAAGAAGGATTTGTTCGAGTACGTGTAAATGGAGAAACGTATGATCTTAGTGAAGAAATAAATTTAGAAAAGAACAAAAAGGATGATATTGATGTCATTATCGATAGAATTGTATTAAAAGAAGACAGTCGTGGAAGATTAATGGAATCCTTAGAGGTTGCAACAAAGTTATCTCATGGAAAAGTAATTGTTGATTTTATGGGAGATAAGGAAGTAGTATTCTCAGAAAATTTTGCATGTCCATATTGTGATTTTTCTCTTCCAGAGTTAGAACCTAGAATGTTTAGTTTTAACGCGCCATTTGGAGCTTGTCCAGATTGCAAAGGTTTAGGAATTAAATTAAAAATAGATCCAGAATTAGTAGTACCTGATTCAAGTAAAAGTTTAAATGGTGGGGCAATTAAAACATTAACTGATGATCCAGAGGCATTAGATTTTAAACGATTAGAATGTTTATGCAAACACTATAAAATTGATATGAATAAGAGTTTTTCTAAACTTACAAAACAACAACAATCCTACATTCTATATGGAAGTGATGAGTTGATTCACTTTAATTATCAATCTAAGAGTGGAAATCAATATAATCAAAAAGATTACTATGAAGGAATTATTAATAATTTAGAACGTAGATATATGGAAACAAATAGTGAATGGATTCGTGAATGGCTAGAAAATTATATGATAGAAACAGAGTGTGAAACATGTCATGGTAGCAGACTACAAGATAGTGTTCTATCTGTTCTAGTAGGAAAGAAAAATATTCATGAAGTGACTTGTCTAAGTATTAAACAACTAATTGACTTTTTTAACAATCTGAAATTAACTGAATCACAAAAAGAAATATCTAATCTCTTGATTAAAGAAATTGAATCTAGACTTTCCTTCTTAAAAAACGTTGGACTAGAATATTTAACACTAAGTCGTTCTGCTGGTACTCTATCTGGAGGGGAAGCACAAAGAATTCGATTAGCTACTCAAATTGGTTCCAAGTTAACAGGTGTTTTATATGTGTTAGATGAACCTAGTATTGGTCTTCATCAACGAGATAATGAGAAATTAATAAAATCATTACTAGAAATGAGGGATTTAGGAAATACTTTAATTGTTGTAGAGCATGATACAGATACGATGCTAGCTAGTGACTATTTAGTAGATGTTGGTCCGAAAGCAGGTTCTGAAGGTGGATACATTGTCGCAGCAGGTACTCCTGAAGAAGTAATGCAAAACGAAAATAGTGTTACAGGAAGATACTTATCAGGAAAAGAGAAAATTGAAATTCCAAAGAAACGTAATAAAGGAAATAAAAAATATATTGAAATAAAAGGAGCTTCTGAAAATAATTTAAAAAACATAGATGTGAAGATTCCTCTAGGAACACTAACTTGTATTACTGGAGTTTCAGGAAGCGGAAAAAGTACATTAATTAATCAAACATTATGTAGAGCGGCATACAATAAGGTTTATAAAAGTAAAGAAAAACCAGGAAAACACAAAAAAATTCTTGGACTAGAAAATATTGATAAAGTTGTAGAAATTACACAAAATCCAATTGGAAGAACTCCAAGAAGTAATCCAGCAACCTATACAGGCGTCTTTGATGAGATTCGTGATTTATTTACAAATACAAAAGAAGCAAAAATGTATGGATTTGAAAAAAATAGATTTTCATTTAATGTAAAGGGTGGAAGATGTGAAGCCTGTAGAGGAGACGGAGTTAAGAAAATTGAGATGCATTTTCTTCCAGATGTATACATTCCATGCGAAGTATGTCATGGAACAAGATATAATAGTGAAACTTTAAAAATAAAATATAAGGACAAGAATATTGCAGATGTTTTAGATATGAGGGTATCAGAAGCATTAAAGTTTTTTGAAAATGTTCCAAAAATTAAAAATAAATTGCAAGTTTTGGAAGATGTTGGAATAGGTTATATTAAATTAGGACAAAGTGCAACAACTTTATCTGGAGGAGAAGCAGGAAGAGTAAAACTAGCAAAGGAACTACAAAAAAGACCTACTGGAAAGACTCTTTACATACTTGACGAGCCAACAACAGGTCTTCATTCAGCAGATATCAAAAGACTACTTGCAATATTTAAGAAGATAGTAGATAATAAAGATACCGTAGTAATCATTGAACATAACTTAGATGTTATAAAATGTGCGGACTATATTATCGATTTAGGACCAGAAGGTGGAGACAATGGTGGGCAAATTATTGCAACAGGTACACCAGAAGAAATTGCTAAAGTAAAAGAATCGGCAACAGGAGAGTTCCTTCATAAAATATTAAATTCTTAGAGGAGAGACTAAAATTGATTACAAAAAAAAGATTAGAAAATTTAATTGAGTGGGCATTACAAATATTAGGTTATGCATTAATCCTTGTCTTTGTGGCTACATATTTTGATACATTTTGTATTGATGATGAACACCTGTATTTATATGGATTACTAGCAACACTAATAATTTTCGTATTAAATAAAACAATTAAACCAATTCTATTCTTTTTAACAATACCAATTACAGGTATTACAATAGGAATCTTTTATCCTTGTATTAATCTATTTATACTAAAATTAACAGACTGGATCTTGGGAAGTCATTTTCAAATTACCAATATCTTTATTGCATTCTTACTAGCAATTTTAATATCGATTATGAATAAGTTTGTTGAATGTATTATTACAGAACCAATAATGAGGAGAATAAAGAAAAATGGGTAGAATAGCGTTAGATTTAGGTTTTATACAAATATATTGGTATTCCATATTTATATTTCTTGGGGTATTCATAGCATCTTGTCTTATCTTATTAGAATGTAAAAAGCAAAATATAAACGAAAACTTTATTATAAATTTAATTTTTTATACAGTCATCTGCGGATTAATTGGTGCGAGAGTTTATTATGTTCTTTTTAATCTAGATTATTATAGATTATATCCTTTTGAAATACTAGAAATATGGAATGGTGGACTTGCAATCCATGGAGGAATTATTGGTGGACTCTTATGTATGACTTTATATTGTAAAAAGTATAATGCCAAACTCTTAAAAGTATTTGACATTACAGTAGTTGGATTAATTATTGGACAAGCAATTGGTCGCTGGGGAAATTTCTTTAATCAAGAAGCTTATGGTGCAATTACTTCATTAGAAAGGCTTCAAGGATTAGGAGTACCAGATTTTGTTATTAATGGAATGTATATCCAAGGGGCATATAGACATCCTGCTTTCCTATATGAATCTATTTGGTGCATTGCAGGATTTATCGCATTGGTAATTATTAGAAATTATAAATACTTAAAGACGGGACAACTAACGGGATGCTATTTAATTTGGTATTCCATTGGAAGATTTTTAATTGAGGGAATGAGAATGGATAGTTTAATGCTTGGACCTATTAAAATGGCACAATTAGTATCAATCGCAGGAATTATTATAGGATTTTTACTTTTAATATTTTGTAAAAAGGGTACAAGATTTGATAATCTATATAAAGAAAAAGAAAAGGAAATTAATTTCTAAGGAGATTAGAACATGGAAAAAGGATTAAATACAATTATAATTGGTGGAGGTGTAGCTGGAATGACAGCTGCACTTTATTTAAAAAGAGCTGGAAAAGAAGTTGTTATTTTTGAAAAAGAGGCACCAGGAGGACAAATCACCAGAACAGCAACAATAGAAAATTATCCAGGTATCAAAAAGATAGAAGGACCAGAGCTTGCATTTCAAATGTATGAACAATTAACTTCTCTTGGCGTAGAATTTATTTTTGAAGAAGTAACTGGTATTGAGAAAAAGGAAGAAAAATTTATCGTAAAAACAAATAATGGTGAAGTGGTAAGTGAAAACATAGTTCTAACACTAGGTAGAAATCCTAAAAGACTAGGTATCAAAAATGAACAAAGACTTTCAGGAAAAGGAATTAGTTGGTGTGCGATTTGTGATGGACCTTTATATAGAAATAAAAAGGTCGCAGTAATTGGTGGTGGAAGAGCAGCTTTAGAAGAAGCACTTTATCTATCTAAAATGTGTTCTAATGTAACATTAATTCATAGAAGAGATGAGTTTCGTACAGAAAATAGCTTAGTTGAGCAAATAGAATTAACAAAAAACATAGAATTAGAAGTTCCAAATCAAGTAGTAGAATTTGTAGAAGAAGAAGAAAAATTAAAAAAGTTAATTTTAGAAGATGGAAAAGAAATAATAGTAGATGGATGTTTCGAGTTTATTGGTCAGGAGCCATCAACTGCTATTTGTAAGAATCTTAATATTTTAGATCAAGATGGATATATTAAGGTAAATCAAAATTTCGAAACAGAAGTTCCCAATCTATATGCAGGTGGAGATTGTATTAAAAAGAATCTTTATCAAATCGTTACAGCCTGTGCAGATGGTGCGACTATTGCAGAAGAAATTCTAAAAAAAGATAGTAATAAGAAGTAGGATTGAAACAGTAACATGAATAGTAAAAAAGAATGGTATACAAAATTAATTAGAATTCGATATTTAGATAAAACATTTGATATTTTTTCTGATCAAGAACATCGAAAAGCATTTCTCGAAGTAAAAGTAGAAAACGGGAATGAAAAATATTGTTATCCTTTACTAAAAGATTATATTGAATTAAATAATATTTATAATAAACCATTTGATGGAATTTTATATGAGTCTAAGTATACATTTCAAAGAAAAGTATATATTGCAGCGATTGGAGTAGGAGTAGTCCTAACATTAGCTAGTATTGCAGGACTTCATGAGATAAATGAAAGTTATAAACTTCAAACAGAAATGGCAAATTATAAAGTGAAAATCGAAGATGAGCCAGAAATTCAAGTAGTAAAAATCAAGACATGCAAAGAACTAGATGACTTTGGAATAAAATCAGTCACTTTCCAAGACTTAAGAACTACCCTTTCTCTAAATCAACAAATTGAACCAAAGTATAGAGAATATATCAACGAATATATAGATTGTCTGGAGGAACGATTACCTGATGCAGATTATCGAGTATTTAATCTAAATTTAAAGAGACTCATCTTTCATAACGATTATATAAGCGATAAATATGATGGGAATTTTGATTCAATAAATGGAATTATCAATGTGAAAGAAAAATATTTAGACAAAAATGGGAATGAGGATTTAGAAAGAGAAAAAACAGTTGTTTTTCATGAATTAACACATACTCTAAACTATGGGGAATTTGAATTAGAAAATGATGTAAATAACATAATAATAATACATAAAGATTTTTCTATTGGAAATTATGGAAATAGTTTTTCAGAATCTCTTACTACGATTCTTACAGATTATTTATTAACAGAGGACTATAAAGATTATTTTTCTAAAGAAGATGGTTCCTATGCATCCTATCATGAAACAAGTTCCTTTTGTTATCAAGTGATGAAGTTACTAGACGGAACATATACATTAAATGACTTTATTCATTATGACATTTCTTATTTAGAAACAAAGCTAAAGAATAATGCACTTAATAATGCTATAGACATATTGGATACTTTTCATAATTCTATTTACAATGACCAAGAAATAACAATAGAAGAACAAAGGGAATATGTGGATTTAAAACAATCTATATATGAATCAAATTTAATACGAGAACTTGCAAAAGAGCCAAGTGTGATTAAAAAGTTAAAGATGGTAGAAGTAATTCCAGATAAAATCGGAAATAAAAATCAATATGTAGAAATCATTTTAAATCAAGATCCAGAAAATGAATTCATTCGTCCAATTGATGTAAATGAAACTTTAAATGAGGTATGGATAACAATTCAAAATGAAGAAGGAACAGAAACAAAAAAGATTATAAATAAAGTTTCAACTATTCTAATAGTTGGAAAAGATAAAACAGAGAAATATCAAGGGTTTCTTCCAGATTTAAAAGTATATCGAGTGAAAAAAGATAACGGGATAGAGTATCATTTTGGCCACAAGGAAGAGGAAAAAATAAGAGATTTTGAAACAGGAAATCTATTGGAAATTGATGAGATTGATATGATTTCACTAGTAGGGATTCTTCCTTTCTATGATTATGAAATACAAAACGAAATTTTAGAAACAGAAGATTTCTGTGAAATTTTACAAGAAGAGTTTACGCGTCATGAAGAAAATGTTTTAAAGCAAAGGGAAATATCAAAACAAAGAGAAGAAGAAAGATTAGAAAGAAAACAAAAATTATCTATATCGATTTTACCGAAAATAGAAGAAGCGATTGAAAACAAGAATACAGATTTAGAAATGATTCGTATGATACTAGAAAACGTTCAAGAGGAACAGGATATACCTATCGCCATGGAACTATTGGAAGAAAGAAATCCAGAAGCTCTACTGAAGTGTATTGATTTAATAAAAGATATAGGGGATGAGAGAATAATAATAGAAGATCAACAAGAGTTTTATGACTATCTATCTCAAAATGCAGTTATCTATATGATAGAAGAAGATGGCGGGATAAGATATCATCTAGGAACATGTTCTGCTTCTGACGATGAGAAAGGTTTTATATTAACAGATATTGACAAAACAGAAACCCAAATATCAGAATGTATCAATCAAAAAACAGTTCCATTATCAGAAGTTATTCCAGAAATAGAAAAGTATAGATTTTCTATGGAAAGAGAATTCTTGGAATCAGAAGAATTCATTGAATTGATGGATGGAAAAATTATAGAATCTAGTGATAGTATTATAAAGAGCGAACCAGAATTATCCCATAATATCAAATAAAATTTATGTAAACAGGCAAAATAACATAATTAAAACATATTTTATGTGAATCATCTATATTATAATAAAATAAAGAAAGGGTGAGAAAATGTCAAAACAAGCAGGAATTATTGTAGGAATATTAGCTGTTATCATAGTATTAATATCTCTAGTAGGAGGAAGTTACAATTCATTAGTAACAAAAAAAGAACATGTAGATACAGAATATTCTAATATATCAATAATGTTAGAAAGAAGAGCAGACTTGATACCAAATTTAGTAAGTACAGTCAAAGGGTATACAACGCATGAAACAGAGATTATCGATAAAATCACAACAGCAAGAAAGAATTTGCTTTCCGCAAAAGATATCGATGAAATGTCAAAGGCAAATGATGAATTAACAAATTCATTACAAGCTTTAATGGTAGTGGTAGAAAACTATCCAGATTTAAAATCTAGTGAAAACTTTATTCAATTATCAGATGAACTAGCAGGAACAGAAAATAGAATTGCAGTAGCTAGAAAAGACTATAATGATGCTGTAAAAGAATATAATACAGCAGTTAAGAAATTCCCAATGAATATTTTTGCTAGTATGTTTGGATTTGAACAAAAAGAATATTTTGAGGCAAAAGAGGGTTCTGCTCAAGTTCCTAACGTTGAATTTTAATTATGAAAAAGAAACTAATTATTTATTTGCTAGTTTCTTTTCTCTTATTACCAACAACTGTACTTGCTTTAGTTAAACCAACCAAAGAGTTTTATGTAAATGATTATGCAGATATACTATCGGAAGAAACAGAAAACTATATAGTCCAAAAAAGTAGTGCCTTACACAAACAAACCAAAGCACAAATCGTAGTTGTTACGGTAAAAAATTTAGAGGGAAGAGATTTAGAATCTTATGCAACAGATTTATTCAGGTCTTTTGGTATCGGGGATAAAAAAGAAAATAATGGATTATTATTACTAGTTTCCCTAGAGGAAAGACAAAGTAGAATAGAAGTAGGATATGGATTAGAAGGAGTTCTACCTGATGCTAAAACTGGTAGATTTCAGGATACATACATGATTCCGTATTTTAAAGAAGATAACTTTGATGAAGGAATGTTAAATGGATATAAAGCATTCTATAAAGAAGTAGCTACATTTTATGGATACACAGAAGATATTGATGAACCAATAGAGGAGGATACTTCTCAAATCATAGAAATTGTAGCGATAGTTATGTATGTTGGAATTATTATCATTGTAATAGGGTTTATTAAAAATGGTAGGGGACCTGGAGGTTTCTATTATGGTGGAAGATCTTATAGAGGAGGCTCTTCTAGTAGAGGCGGATTTTCTAGTGGAGGATTCTCTGGAGGCGGTGGATTTTCTGGTGGAGGAGGAAGTTCTAGAGGTTTCTAGAACTTTTTCTATGAAATAAAATAAAATAAAGAAATGCTTTTTAAGAAAAATATTGATATCTGTGGTATACTAATACAAAATAAAAATATATATAAAGAAGTAAGAGAAGAAGGCGATTCTTATGAAAAAGAAAATTGTAGTACTAGGTGGAGGGACTGGAATGAGTCATCTATTAAGAGGACTAAAAGACTTTCCAGTAGAAATCACAGCGATTATTACAGTTTCTGATAATGGAAAATCAACAGGAAAACTAAGAGAAGAATTTCTAACTCCAGCTGTTGGAGACATTAGAAAAGTATTAACAAATCTCTCTCCTTTACCAGATGAAATAAAAAGTATTATGGAGTACCGATTTGATACCTATAGTGATTTAAATGGGCATCCTATTGGCAATTTAATCTTGACTGGGCTACAAAATCAAAATAATTCACTAAAAACAAGCATCGAATACTTAAGTAAATTATTAGACATTAAACATAAAGTACTTCCATTATCAGAAGATTATCTAACATTAATGGCAAGGACTACAGATAAAGAAGTAATTACAGGTCAAGCACAGATTATGAAATCTTATAAAAAGTTTGAAAAAATTTATTATAAAGAAACACCTCATATTCTAGAAGAAACTAAAAATGCAATTGAAGAGGCCGATTTAATCATTTTAAGTATGGGTAGTTTATATACAAGCATTATGCCACATTTAATTTGCAAAGATATCATAAAAACCATAGATAAATCAAAAGCACCAATTATGTATTTATGTAATATTATGAATCAACCTGGAGAAACTGAAAGTAATAAGGTAAGTGAATACGTATCAGTGTTAAATAAATATTTAGGAAAAAGAAAAATTAATATTGTTATCGCAAATAACAAAGAAATTTCAGAAGAAATGATTAAAAAATATGAAAAAGAACAAAAAGAACTAGTTTTAATAGATAAGAAAAATTTAGAAAAACAGAAAATAGAATTAATAGAGGATGATTTAATTACTTTAGAAGATGGTACCATTAAGCATAACGGATTAAAAGTTAGTTCAATTATTTTCTCATATTTAATGAGGTGATTCTATGTCATTTACAACAACAATTAAAGAAGAAATCTCTAGAATTGAAAGTCCAAAATCAGAAAGTATCGCAGAATTATCTGGATTTTTAAGGAGTAATGGAAGTTATACAGAAGATACAATAGACTTAATTTCAGAAAATGCAACGGTAGTAAAAAGAATCTATAAATTATTTAAGGATTTATATGATATTACCTGTGAAATAGAAACAAGAAAAGGAAACAATTTTAGTAAAAATAATTTATACTTAGTCATGATTGATGAAAAGACAAATTTAATTTTAAAGGATTTATCAGTTTTATCGGAAGAAGGGGAATATTTAAAAGTACCAAAATCATATATTGTTGATTCAGAAGAAGAAAAAAGAGCTTATTTACGTGGTGTTTTTCTTGCAAAAGGAAGCGTGAATGATCCAAAAACATCTAGATATCACCTAGAAATGATTATAGATGAAAAGGAAGAAGCTTACTTTATTCAATCACTATTAAATGAATTTTATTTAAACAGTAAAGTTTTAAATCGAGAAAAAGGATATATGGTTTATATCAAAGAGGCAGAAAAAATAGGAGATTTCTTACGACTAATTCAGGCTTTTAATGCGGTATTATATTATGAAGATATCAGAATATATAGAGATCATAAGAACATGACAAACAGACTGAACAATTGTGAACAGGCAAATATCGATAAAATTGTTGGTACTGCAACCAAACAATTAGAAGATATTGAATATTTAAAAGAAAATCTAGGAGTAGAACTTTTAGATGATAAAACCAAAGAAGTAATTGAATATCGTGAAAAGTATCCAGAAGCTTCCCTAGTAGAATTAAGCGAAATTATTAGTTATGAAACAGGAAAAACAATTACGAAATCAGGATTAAATCATCGTTTTAGAAAGATTAAAGAACTAGTTAATAAGATGAAGGAACAAGATAATTAGAATAGAATTCTGGGAAAGATTTGTATATGTAGAGGATGTATACAAATCTTTTTATATAATTGATTTTATAAATCTCCCCACTTTGGAAACACTATCCTATCAAAAGAATATTTTGACAAAACGTAAAAAATGTGGTATAATGTGCAACAAATAAAGAGGTGGAATTATGGAAACAAAAAGGTCAGAAGGAGAAACAATAAACAAATATGAAGACATGAGAAATAGTGGGCTTTATCCAATAGTAAACCTTAACATATTTGAAACGGTAGCAGACTTAAAACTAAATGATTATACATTAGAACATGAACAAGAAGCAATTGAAAAATATAGAGTATACCTTGATCACGTTCTTTCAATGAGGCAGACAGAACTAAAAAATTATTTAACAGCCATCAAAAAGATGGAAATCTTAGATACTCAATTATTAGAATCAGAGGATTCATATTTAATGAAAATTTATCTAGAGCAACATAAATTAAGTGCACTAGATTACCTATTAACTTCACAAAAATACCCAACTACTGATTTAACACGTGAAAAAGTTATAACGACACATCAAAAAATCTTAGAAGGAACACCAAGCGCAATATATGCGGATAAGGAATATCGAACAAGTAACACAACTTATGTTTCTAAAAGTGGTTATGGGGAAACTAAAGTTCATTATTTTGCTTTAGACTATCATAATATTGAACAAGGAATTATGAATTTAACATTATACTACAATAGTAATTTTCATAATCAATATACTTTAATTAAACCAGTTATGATTCATGGACTAACAGGAGCATTACAAATGTTTGATGACGGAAATACTAGATGTGGTCGTATCCTACAAAATGCAAAAGTATATGAATTAACTAAGAGAAATATGAAAGTAGATTTACCAAGTCCAGTATTATATAGTAGTCGTGCTTATAAACAATACAGAGAACAATATCGTAACAAATTAGGAGATATTGCAATCGAACCAAATGAAGAAACTTGGAATAATTGGATTAATTTCAACTTAAATCGTATAGAAGATCAAACATATTATATGGATAGCAAATTAGAAAAATATAAAAAGCTAAAATAAAAAATTTATAGGGGGAAATAGTATGAAAAAAATAGAAAATTATCAAGAAAGTTTTAAGGGATTACAAGAAGGAGAACAATATATCGATAACATTATGGATATAGACGTTTCATTTATTATTGAAATGGGTGAATAGGTTTCAAAGATTTAATAGAAGAAAAAATAAATTTAGTGAAAAAACAAAAGGAAGAAATGGACAAACAATCTTTGAGTAAAGATTATAAAAATAGATTTTTAGTAGGAATGAAAAATTCTATGCGAAAAAAATCGAAGAAGCAAAAGGGGAAAATAGAGAAATTATGGAAGAAATTGCAGATTTATTACTAGAACCATTTGTTGATTACACAAATCTAGAGAAAATAGAAATTCCTAATGGCATGACGGATATTTCATTATCAGCAGTAGAAGGAGAGACAGGTTTCTCTAGTGAAAATCTAAATGTAAATGGAATAGTGATTCCAGAGAAACTACAAATTGTAAGATCAACTTCATCTGATAAAATGAATCAAAAAAATGTAGGACTATCAAATGAGATGAGAGAAAAAATTGATGAAGCAGTAAAGTTAATGGAAAATGGATTATCAAGAGAAGCAATTAGTTTTATGGTAGGATTAAGTAAATATGATGTAGAACAAATCTATAAAATATATCATCCAGAACAAAAAGGCGAAGCAAGATTAACTACTAATAAAACATTTAAATAAAAAGAGTATAGAAAAGGAACACTTTTGTTTAGTGCTCCTTTTCTATGATTTTATCTACCAATCCATATTCTAAAGCTTCTCCACTATCCATAAAATTATCTCGTTCTGTATCTCGTTCTATTGTTTCAACTGATTGATTTGTATTTTTCGCAAGCATATCATTTAACTTCTTTCTAAGTTTTAAAATATGTTCTGCCGCAATTTTTATTTCTGTTGCTTGACCTTGTGCACCACCCAATGGTTGATGTATCATAACCTCAGCATTTGGCAAAATATAACGTTTTTTCTTTTCTCCTGAAGAAAGTAAAAATGCAGCCATACTAGCGGCCATTCCAAGACATATCGTAGAAACATCACTCTTTACAAAATTCATTGTATCGTAAATAGCCATACCAGCAGTAACAGAACCACCTGGAGAATTAATATACAAATTAATATCATCATGGTTTATAGAATCCAAATATAAAATTTGTGCGATGATACAATTTGCCGTATCATCTGTAATTTCTCCAGATAAAAGAATAATTCTATTCTTTAATAACTTCGAATAAATATCATAACTTCGTTCACCGTTTTGTTCTTTATCGACAACCATAGGAACTAAATTCATGTTTATCACCTAATAATATTTTAGATTTATGCATATAATTTTATACAGAAAACAAGAAAACAAAATCCGATAAAAAAGTAATAAAAAAATAAATTATATGATACAATAGCATTAGAGTAAAAAGAATAGGGTGGATTTTTATGAATATGGATAGTGTAAAAGTAACAGTTAATGGAAATACATTAGAGGTTACCAAAGGTACTACATTAGAAGAATTGTCAAAATTATATCAGAATGATTTTAAATACGAGATTATTTTGGCCAAAGTAAATGGAATTTATGAAGAACTAACCAAAGTAATAACGAGAGATTGTGTAGTAGAATTTTTTGATTTGACTGAAAAAGGTGCCAATCAAGTATTTTTAAATGGGTTAATTTATTTGGTAATCTACGCAACTAAAAAGTTATTTGGAAATCAAATTGAAATCAAAGTAAACCATTCACTAGATAAGGGATTATATATTGAAACAAGTAGAAGAATTACAGAGGAATCTATCCAAAAGTTAGAAATGGAAATGAGAAAAATCGTTCAAGATGATTTGCCAATTACTAAAGTTACAGTAACAAGATTTGATGCGATGAATTATTTCGAAAAAATAGGAGATCAGACAAAAAAAGATATTATGACCTATATACCATCAACACATGTTACACTTTATAAATTAGGACCATTCTATAATTATTTGTATAGTCAGATGCCAATCAATACAAAATGTTTATCTCATTTTGAACTTACATACTTACACAAAAATGGCTTTATTTTAAGATTTCCAACAATTTATATGAAAGATGGAATTAAGCCATATCAACATAGAGAAAAAATTTATAACTTATTTAAAGAGTCTAGAGAATGGGCAAAATTACTAAATCTAGAAAATGTAGTAGATTTAAATAGAAGAGTATCAGAAAGTAAAATTGAAGATTTAATCAGAATAGATGAACTAGTAAAAAATGCAAAGTTACTAGATTTAGCAAAGAATATTGCTTTAAGAAAAGATAAGACAAAAATCGTCTTATTATCAGGACCATCATCTACAGGAAAAACAACAACCACCAATAAATTAGTTTTATGTCTAAAGAGTTTGGGATGTAATCCTAAAATGATTTCTATGGACGATTACTTTGTAAATCGTGAAGAGACACCACTTGATGAAGAGGGAAATCCAGATTACGAAAGATTAGAAACTGTAGATCTAACTTTATTCGAAAAAACAATTAAAAAATTAATTGCGGGAGAAGAGGTTGAAGTTCCAACCTATAATTTTATTCTAGGAAAAAAAGAATTCAAAAGTAAAATGAAATTAGATGAGGGGGATTTACTATTAATAGAAGGAATCCATGCTTTAAATCCAAAAGTATTATCCCATATTCCAAAAGAAGAAAAGATTACTATTTATTTATCAGCGTTAACGGAATTAAATATAGATAATCATACTCGTGTATCTACAACAGATAATAGACTTCTTCGTAGAATTGTCAGAGACAACAGAACAAGAGGAAATTCGGTAGAAGACACATTAGAAAAATGGAAAAAGGTAAGAAATGGGGAAGAACTATATATTTTCCCATATCAAGATGTAGCTGATTATACATATAATACCGCAATGATTTATGAATTAGGTGTTTTAAAGACGTATGTAGAACCATTATTATATTCAGTTTCTCCAGAATCTCCATATTATAATGAGGCTTTAAGATTAATTAATTTCTTAAGAGTTTTCCTACCAATTCCGTCAGAAAGCATCCCAACAGATTCTATTCTAAGAGAATTTATTGGGGGAGGATGTTTTAAAATATAAGATATCCACAAGAGTTGTGGAAAAAATAAATAAAAAAACAGATATCATCAAAAAATTGTGGATATC
The DNA here is from genome assembly GCA_949948745.1 of uncultured Caryophanales bacterium. Lineage (GTDB taxonomy): Bacteria > Bacillota_I > Bacilli_A > RF39 > UBA660 > Alloscybalousia. Next base: position 55,679 of record CATLHA010000001.1, on the reverse strand, counting down.
TGTTTTTGATATGTTATAATAAAACCCATTAGAAGGGAGTTTATTATGAAAAAAAATATTGATTCATCTCAAAAAAGCAAAGAAGAAGAAAAAAATGTGTTACCTCAAGATGAAAAAATAGCTTGTTTTAATAACTTTTTAAAACACTATCATATTGATATTAATGAATTTAATTTTGAGAATTATTCCAGACCAGATTTTCAAGCACGCAGTGTTATTTTTGGAATAACAAGAAGGAATGACGGATTAGATTTAAAGCAAAATGCAATTTATAATTTTTTAGATGAAGTCAGAAAAAAGACAAATACTGATACATCATTTGATGAATTATCACATGCAGATTTAATTATTTTAAATATAGCAAGTCAACTATTTGATCGTAAATTTAAAAAAAGAAAGATAGATTGTCATAATATACAGGATATAAGGGATACAATTGCATGGTCACAGGATTCTTTTTTAACAGATCAATTTTTGATATTCTATTCTGCATATCTTAATGCGGATATAAAGACTTGTCAAAAATTAGAAAATCTGTTTGAAGAGGATATGATAAAATATGGAAACTTAGGAGCAAATCTAGTTGGAAATATTAAATTATTGTCTGCTGAGTTTATAGGTAGCTTACCAGAAAATACATATCATCAAATTTTAGATACCATTATGAAGAGTAAATATATCTTTCCTCCACTGGAGGATGAATTTTATCAAAAAGCTGGGGATATATGTACAATGAAAGATGACTTTTTTTCTAAGGAGGAATCCTTCCACCCTTTCCTTTCTCCGGAGATTAAAGATATATTGAGCATTTTCAGTCTAGAAGAACTAACAAATATGAGTGAAAGTGAATTACATTACATATCAGGAAAATCTAAAGAACAATTAGAAAAAATTAAATCATTCTATAAAGTAGAAGTAGAACCTTCAAAAATTGATAGACTTCTATGTTACCCTACAGTAATACAAATAGGGTACCAAAAAATAAAATTGATAAAAAATCAACTATTAAGCAGACACAATTCTAATAAAGTTTTAATAAGAAATAATAATAACTAATTATATATTAATATCTCTACATCCATTTTAAACGGGGAATAGATTTAGAAAGTAGAAGGGAAAGACAAATATGCAAATAAAAAATATACTAGTAGAACAAAAAGAGTATGTAATGTCAGAAATTGAAAGATTTTTATGTGTAGAAGGAATTTCTTATGTAAAAGTAGATAACGAAATACACAGTCCCAACTTGATTTTGCGATTTTATGAATTCAAAGAATATTTGGATTCAATGATCAATGTGAGATTAAAAGAAGAGATGAAAGAGAAATCTTTGGATGATTTACTCGGCTTATTTGAAAATGGGGATTTGGAATTGATGAGTGGCAAAACAATGAAAACCCCAGAGGACTTTGGTCTAATGGAAGCGGGTAAATGTGTAGAGGAATCAGTTAAAAAAATGCCATGCAAAAATAAAAATAAAAGAAAACAATTACAACAAGAAAATAGAAGATATTTACAAAAGTTAAAATAATATATAAAAAAGTGACAACCATCCAATCAATTTTTTTGAATATATTGACAAGAAAAATCAAAAACTATATATTGAAACTAGAAGAGAGGATGATAAAATGAAAGTCGCAATTAATGGATTTGGAAGAATCGGACGTTTAGCATTTCGTCAAATGTTTGGGAGTGAGAATGTAGAGGTTGTCGCAATAAATGACCTTACAAGCCCAGAAATGTTAGCACATCTATTAAAATATGATTCGGCTCAAAAAAAATATGAATTGGCAGATACTGTATTCGCTACAGAAAAAGGTATTAAAGTAAATGGGGTAGAAATTCCAGTCTATGCTAAAGCAAATCCTGAAGAATTACCTTGGAAAGAATTAGATGTTGATGTTGTATTAGAATGTACTGGATTTTTTACATCGCGTGAGAAATCAGAAGCACATATCAAAGCAGGAGCAAAAAAAGTAATTATTTCAGCACCAGCAGGAAATGATTTGCCTACCATTGTATATGGAGTAAATGAAGATATTCTAACCAAAGAAGACTCTATCATTTCTGCAGCATCTTGTACAACAAACTGTCTTGCTCCAATGGCCGATGCCTTAAATAAATTTGCTCCAATTATATCAGGAATTATGACAACAGTTCATGCCTATACAGGAGATCAAATGATTTTAGATGGTCCACATCGTAAGGGAGATTTGAGAAGAGCCAGAGCAGGTGCAATTAATATTGTTCCAAACTCTACTGGAGCTGCAAAAGCTATCGGTTTGGTAATCCCAGAACTTGCTGGAAAATTAATTGGTGGGGCACAACGTGTTCCAGTACCAGATGGATCTTTAACGATTTTAGATGCTGTAGTAGAAAGAGAAATCACTAAAGAAGAAATCAATGAAAAAATGAAAGAATTTGAATCAGAGTCTTATGGGTATACGATAGATCCAATTGTATCAAGCGATATCATTGGAGATACCCATGGTTCAATTTTTGATGCTACACAAACAAAAGCTATCTCTCTAGGTGATGGTAAAACATTAGTACAAGTTGTTTCTTGGTATGATAATGAAAATTCATATACAAGTCAAATGGTTCGTACAGCAAAAAAATTAATGGAACTTATGTAAAAGAAAAAGGAAGAAATATCTTCCTTTTAAATTGCAATTTTTCCCATCGTTTTAGCTAGTCTTTTATTTTGATAATTTTTATTTCTAGATACATCTTCTAAAACAATGATTCCATTAGGAATTTCAATTTTATGATTCTTACTAATAGGTTCCACTTCCAAAAGGGTTAATCCACTTTCAAACAAATCAAGTCGAATTTGTTCTTTTCCTTGAAGACAAGTATATCTAGTTTTCTTAATAGAACCTGAAATAGGTCCATTTTTTAAAAAGTGAAGATATTCTTTTTGAGATAGTTTTCTTTTTTGAACTAATATGGAACGTCCATCTTCTAATTTTTCTTGTACAGTCATGGAATAATAGTGGTTTCCATCAATCTCACGGTCTCTAATCCTATATTCATATGAATTATTTGGATAATCTAAGTAAAACTGTTCAATAACGGATTTAGAACGACAATCCTTCCATAAGTCTAAATTGATAACATTTGGATCAACCACAAATTTTCTTTGTTCTCTAATACTTGTTCTTTCTCCAATTAAAGCTAGACATTCGTTTAGAACATTTTCTACCTTTTCTTCAAACTCACAAGAATTATCAATAACTTTTAAATTAGAATGCAAAGACCATACAGAAAGAGTCCTTCCATCAAGTTCGATTGCCTCCTCTTTTGTTTCTGTACGAGCTCCATTATTTGCGAGTGTATAGGCTGCCTCTTTTCCTAAGGCAGCAGTAACCATATGAATAACCAAATCATAGCGTTCTACTAGATCTGTTTCGAAAAGAGATTTTTCGTGTAACATATGATTCCAATCCGTTAAGTCCAAATATGCCTTATTGTCCATAACACCACGATCGTGTAGAATAATAACATCTCTACCAGTTGCTTCTAGAAACTTAGCAGCCTGATTATAAGATTTTTCCTTATTTAATTGATAGTCAAGAATAATTTTTTGAAAGTCTACACCATAGATAGCCTGATTTCCAAAAGGTCTTACACCACCTTGAATTAATTCAGTAGCACTTTCAGGAACTACCAATACAGCAAAACCTCTTTCTAAAAATTCACTTTCTAGCTTTGATAAAGCTGTGGACTTTCCAGCACAAGGACCTCCAGTTAAAACAATTTTACGAATCATAAAAACCTCCCATTTTAATTAAATATTTTAGATATTACTTTTTGATAACCAGTAACAGTAATTTGATCTTTAGCAGTATCTTCAAAGAATGGCCTAACTTCACCAATTAATTTTTCTGCTTCCATTAATAAAGTGTTTGCTTTTTCAATTTTTTCACTATCAATTCTACGAATCTCCTCCATAGTAATAAGTTCTAAAACTTGTTGATAATAAGAGGAATCTGATTTTCTATTTTCATTAAGTTTATAGTTGATTTGAAATTCATCTAGTTGATTTTTTAAATTTTCTAATTCCCAAGTACTAATATTTGTTGTACTAACTGTCAATAATTCTGATATTTTAGCACGGAGCTCTTCTTCCCTTGCATGAAGATTTGCTTCAGGTGTATTTTCATTTTCTATTGGCTGTTGATTCTCTAATAGTGCAATGACTGAAGTATCACCTCCTAACAGTCTATCAATTAACTTAGTAAGAGGAGTATCCTCATATAGGTCATAAGAATAATGATAAACTTTTTCAGGGGATGAGTAAAAATCATTATACTCTTGTACTCTTACAAAATCCTCAGAAAAATTTTTCATATGCCAACTCATGGGATTATGGTTGCATCTAGTATTTTCATAAGAAAAATGTTTTATTTCTCCACAATCATAAATGATTTTATATTTTAATGCATGAAGTTCCTTCTCATCAAAGGTAACTTCATATTTAATAAGTGCATTTTTTATTTGTTTAATGTAATACATGGTTTTCCCTCCTAATAAATCTTTTTCATTTTCTTTGTTTTTGGATTATACTCATGAATGGAAGCAAATGTAACACCAAATCGACTTTTATCCATACTAATTGGAATATTTTCTAATTGATAATAAAGGGCATTAATCACGCCACGATGTGTTACAATTAAAGAATTATCTTTTTCAAGAAAATAAGGAAGATGAAGCTGAATTCTTTCCTGGAAACCTCTTAAAGATTCTCCATTAGGATAAATAGTATCTTCATTAATATTTGAGAAAAATTCTGGGTTTTCTATCTTCGCTTTTATCTCAAACATACCATTGAAGTCTCCTTTATTTTGTTCACGAAGTTTTTCATCAAAAGAGATTGGAACTGGAAATTCTTTTTGTATCATTTCGGCAGTTTCTTTAGCTCTTTCAATATCACTACTATATATCTGATTAAAATGAACTGGATTTTCCTTTAAAAATTCGATTGCTTCATTTACTTGTTCTCTACCTTTGTAAATAAGGCCACCATTACTCCATCCTCCAATAAATCTTTCATCATCTAATCCATGTCTTATAAAATAAATCATCTTTCCTCCTAAAGTGTATAAAATACACTTATTTTTAATTAAAAATATTGACAATTTTTTATTGTCATAAAGTGTATAAAATACACTTAAATGAAATTAAAATATGGATGAATTTCTTCATCTAGTTCAGTTTTTTTAAATACTGCATATTTTTCTGAGGCAGAACTACATTTTTTAAAAAGCATTTTCCACAAAGAGGCTCATAAGTTATTTTCTCTTGGCTCCCTTCAATGACACATTCTTCCCCATCGATTGCATATTTTCCATCTACTAACCGTGCATTAAATATAGCACGTTCTCCACATTTACAAAGTGGGATAATTGGAAGTTCCTTTACTTCATCTGCTAGTTCAAAAAATCTTTTACTAGCATCAAAAAGTCTTCCTTTAAAATTAGTCTTAAGTCCAAAGCCTAAAACTTGAACATTTAATTTTTTTGAAATTGCCCATAGTTCTTCTACTTGATGTTCAGTTAAAAACTGTGCCTCATCAATAAGAATAGTATCTGTTTCAAAGATGAGTGAAAGATTTTGATTAGATAAAAAGCTATCTTCTTTCCCTATCCAAAGATTAATTTTCCTTTTCGCTCCTGCTCTTGAAAGAATATAATCTTCACCCTTAGTATCTAAAGCAGGTTTCACAATTAAAACACGTTTATTGTTTTCTTCTAAATTATAGGCCATTGGAATTAAAATACTACTTTTTCCGCCTTTCATCGCACTATAGAAATAAATTAATTTTGCCACGATACCTCCTTTACAAGATTCTTTTTTGCTTTCTACCTTTCTTAAAACGATAAAGCTTTGCAGGTTTTTTTCCTTCAAATTTCGCTGTTTGATTTGTATCTTCAATTAAGTCTAAAGAAAGCATTTTCTTTCTGAAATTTCTACGATCATAAGTAACACCTAAAATAGATTCATATACTTTTTGTACTTCAGGAAGAGTAAATTCTTTTGGGAATAGAGTCTCCAAAAGATCCGATTCCACAATATTCTCCTTAAGTTTTTCTAAAGCATCTTTAAGTATTTCTTCATGATCATAGGCAAGTGGTGGGATATCTTCAATAGAAAACCAATCTGCATTTGAAGTTTTCAAAGTAGATGTAAGTAATTGAACTTTAAATCGATCGATTACTCCTAGATAAGAAACACCAACCATACGCATACAAGGAGAACGATCAACTCTACCAAACACATTACAAAGTCTCAAATTTGGAACAGTTAACCCAGTTTTTTCTAATAATTCGCGATTCATTCCATCTTCGACACTCTCATCATTATATAAAGCACCTCCAGGCAAAGCCCACATCCCATAGAATGGTTCGTTTCGTCTTTCTACTAGAAGAACTTTTGTAATTCCATGATCAACAGTAAAGATGGCTGCCATTACATGAATTCCTTGACCTTTATATTTTGGATTATTAGTTTCCATATCATCACCACAATCTCATTATATGTGTAATTAATACACAAGTCAATGCTAAATTGTAAAAATGTGACAAAATTGTAAGTAAAACAAGAGCGAAAAAAGTGCGTATCCTATAAAACTATGGTATACTGAATATGAATAAAAAGGAGCATAGATATGAAAAAGACAATTATGGATTTAGATTTGACAGGAAAAAGAGTAATCATCCGTTGTGATTTTAATGTACCATTAAAAGATGGAAAAATTGTAGATGATACGAGAATTGTAGAAAGTCTTGATACGATTCGTTATGCACTAGACCAGCAAGCAAAGGTTATTCTATTATCTCACTTAGGTAGAGTAAAAGAAGAAAGCGACTTACAAAAAAATTCTTTAACACCAGTTGCGATTTGTCTAAGTGAATACTTAAAAAGACCAATCAAATTTATTAATCGCACAAGAAGTGACACATTAAAAGACACAGTAAAAAATATGAGAAATGGCGAAGTTCTTTTAATTGAAAATACGAGATTTGAAGATTTGGATGGTAAAAAGGAAAGCAAAAATGATCCAGAGCTTGCATCCTACTGGGCTAGTCTTGGAGATATTTTTATTAATGATGCATTTGGAACAATTCACAGAGCCCATGCATCCAATGTTGGAATCGCAAGTCTTTTACCAAATGCGATTGGTTTTTTAGTAGAAAGGGAATTAAATGCATTAAGTGCTCTTGATCATCCAGAAAGACCATACGTCGTAATTCTTGGAGGAAGTAAAGTATCTGATAAAATTGGTGTTATACAGGCTTTAGGGGAAAAGGCAGATAAACTAATTATTGGTGGAGGAATGGCATTTACTTTTTTAAAAGCAGCGGGATATAATATTGGAGGATCTATACTAGATAGTGAAAACGTTGATTTTTGTAAAGAAATGCTCGCCAAATATAAAGATAAAATTGTTTTACCAATCGATGTAACTGCTTCTCTTGATACCAATAAATTAAGTTCTAGTAGGATTATTAAGGTAAACGAACTTAGACCTAATGAAATGGGATTGGATATCGGTCCAGATACAATTAATTCTTTTATCAAAGCTTTGGAAGGAGCAAAAACAGTCATATGGAATGGTCCATTAGGAATGTATGAAATTGATCAATATAGCATTGGGACAAATCAAATTTTAAAATATCTAACTGAAAATAATATCGAAACAATCTTAGGTGGAGGAGATATTGTAGCAGCTAGTGCAAAATTAGGATATAAAGATAAAGTATCCCATGCATCAACAGGTGGAGGAGCAACACTAGAATATCTAGAAGGAAAAGAATTACCAGGATTAAAAGTAATTAACGAAAAATAAAACTATAGGGTGGGAGTAGACTATGAAAGGCATAAAGAAGAACAGTATCATATTATTAGTAGTAACTATTATAATTGTAGGTTTTGTCTTAAAAGACGATTTTAGTGCGATTATAGAAGCATTACTAAAAGCAAATATTCTTATACTTATTTTGGCTTTTTTATGCCAAATTGTAGCTTTAATGTTTGAGGCACTCGCATATAAAAAAGTAGTAGATAGTTATACAGATAACTACTCTTACAAAAGTGCCTTGAAAATGCAGTTTATTACGAAATTTTTTAATGGGATTACTCCATTTTCAACAGGTGGACAACCGATGCAAATTTATTTATTAAAAAAGGAAGGATTTAGATTAACTAAGGCAACGAATATTATTATGCAAAATTTTATATTGTATCAAGCAGCACTTGTAACATATGGAATTTTTGCATTACTAGTAAATTGGAAATGGAATCTATTTCCTGAAGTAAACCTATTAAAAAACTTAATTGTAATTGGCTTTTTAATGAATACATTGGTCATGATTGGATTAATTATTATTAGTTTTAGTAGTAAGTTCAACCATTTAATAATAGATAAAGTAATTGCTATATTATCAAAAATGAAAATAGTCAAAGATAAAGAAAAAAAACAAGCAGAATGGAGTGAAAAAGTAGATGATTTCCATGAGGGGACAACCTACCTAAAGAAACACAAAAAATTATGTCTCCAATCCTATTTTTATAATATTATCTATTTAACATTAAATTATTTAATGCCATTCTTTGTCGTAGCATCTTTGCTTGGTTGGCATAACCCAGTAACTGCAATCGATGCAATTTGCTCTTCAGCCTATATTTTAATTATCGGTTCCTTTGTCCCAATTCCAGGAGCATCAGGAGGAATTGAATATGGCTATTTGAGGTTCTTTGGTTCCTTCATTAAAGGAAGTATACTAAAGGCATCTCTACTAATTTGGAGATTTATATCATATTATTTCTTAATGATTGTAGGAGCAGTTATTTTTAATATTAAAGGACGTGAAAAGAAATGCGAATAGGTATTTTTACAGAGGCATATACACCATATATTAGTGGATTAGTAACAAGTGAAGTAATGTTAAAAAAAGCATTAGAAAAATTAGGGCATACTGTCTATGTAGTAACAGCGAATTTAGAGGGATTTCACTATGATTATGATGAAGAGCAACATATTTTAAGGATTCCAGGAATTCCAACAGGAATTTATGATTCTAGATTAACAGGAATCTATCCAATTAAAGCTGTAAATATGATAAAAAAATGGAATTTGGATATCATTCATTCCCAAACAGAATTTGCAATAGGAACTTTTGCAAGACTAATCGCATACCAGCTAGATATTCCTGTGGTTCATACCTACCATACAATGTATGAAGATTACGTTCACTATGTAACAAAGGGATACTTTGATAAATCAAGTAAAAAAATTGTAGAGTATCTAACGAAATTCTACTGTGATAAATCAACCAGTGAACTAATTGTACCAACTAAAAAAACCTATGATTTATTTAAAGAAAAGTATAAAGTAGATAAAAATATTCATATCATACCAACAGGAATTGAATTAGAACGTTTCTATAAAGAATCATTAGATAAGAAAAAACTAAAAGATTTAAGAAAAAAATATGAGTTGACAGATACAGATTTTGTAGCCATTTTTATAGGAAGAATAGCGCAAGAAAAGAATATTGTATATTTAATTGATGTAATGAAAGAAGTAATGAAAGAATGTCCTAACATCAAAATGTTAATTGTAGGAGATGGACCTGATAAGGAAGAATATCAAAATCTAATTAATAAATACAAATTAGAAGATAAAATTATTATGACAGGAAAAACTGCTTGGGAAGATACTCCATACTACTACCATCTAGCAGATATCTTTTTAACAGCCTCTACAACAGAAACACAGGGATTAACTGTTATTGAGGCCATGGCTGCAGAAGTAACACCAATATGCATTGATGATGAAAGCTTTAGAAATACTGTAATCAATGACTTAAATGGAAAATTATTCACAACCCCTAAAGAATGTAAAAAGATTATAGAAGAACTATATAATGATCGAAAAGAAAACGAAAAGCTAGGAAAGCAAGCAAGAATTAGTGTAAATCGATACAGTTCAAAATACTTTGCTGAATCAGTGCTAGATGTTTATCAGTATGCCTTAGATCATAAAGAAAATCGTTTAGGTGTATTCGGAAAAATTGTGGAAAAACTAAAAGGAGAAAAGGTAGATACAGATGAAACTGATAGTAAGCAATCATAAAATGAATTTAACAAAAGATGAAATTTTATCTTATATAAAAGAAATTTCAGAAATAAAAAGTAGTAACAAACTAATATTTTGTCCAAGTTATCCATATTTATCTTTCTTTGATGGAAAAAACTATTTCGTAGGTAGTCAAAATGTATCAGATCAAAAGATGGGGGCATATACAGGAGAAGTATCTGCTAGTCAGTTAAGGAGTCTTGGTATTCAATATGCGATTATAGGTCACTCTGAAAGAAGAAATATTTTAAATGAAAGTTTTGAATTAATTCATAAAAAAGTAAAAATTTGTTTAGAAAATAATATTATTCCAATTCTTTGTATTGGAGAAAAGAAAGAAGAGATTAATCAAAAAGAAGAAATACTAACAGCAGAATTAAAATCTGCTTTTGATGACATAGGCGATGATAGAAAAAATATTGTAATTGCTTATGAACCAATTTGGTCAATAGGAACTGGGCTCGTACCCACGAAGGAAGAAATTGAAGAAACACTTTCTTGGATAAAGAAATATATAAAAGACAATTATCAAGTAGATTGTAAAACACTTTATGGTGGAAGCGTAAATGAAGAAAATATTAGTAATCTAAAAGAAATACAAAGTATCGATGGATATTTAATTGGCGGAGCAAGTTTAAAGCTAAATAAATTAAAACAAATGATAGATATATTGGAGGTATAAATATATGAGCTTAAATATTATAAATGATTTTATTACTTGGTTAGATCAAACATTTCAACAATTAGAAGACTTAATTGCCAATAACTCTTCGAATCCATTATTGTGGATTTTTGTTGTCGCAGGAATTTTATTTATGGTAGCAATGGCCTATAATACTCTATCAAAATAGGAATATTGATAAAATACCCAACGATTCGACATTATTTTACAAAACTAGTGTATATTCGCTGTATCATTTTGTAAAAAAATATTATATAATGAGGATGCGTGTAGTAAGAAAGGGGAAAATATGAAAAAAATCAGAGTACTTATGATCGATGATAATATCGAGTTAGTAGGAATGATTAAGGAGTATTTTAGTAGTCACGCTAGTATAGAGTTAGTATTAGAAGCAAATGACGGTGAGAAAGGTCTAGATTTAGTAAGAAATCATCAAGCGGAGTATGATGCTGTTATTTTGGATTTAATTATGCCAAAAAGAGATGGTTTATTTATCCTAGAAACAATGAAGAGAGAACAAATTGATAAAAAAATTATTGTTTTAACTTCTTATAATTCACAGGATATCATAAGACGAGTATCAGAATATGGAGTAAATTACTTTATTTTGAAGCCGTTTGAGCTATCTGATTTGGAAAGAAGATTAGAGGAATGTCAAGAAGATAATAATTATCGTAATACATCAATTGACATTTATCATAATAATCTACAAATTTCTATTACAAAGATTTTGCATGAATTAGGAATTCCATCTCATATTAAAGGATATCAATATATCAGAGAAGGTATTTCTATTATTTATGATAATCCAGATGTAATAGGTGGTATTACCAAGGAACTTTATCCAAGTATCGCAAGCAAATTTGATACAACAGTATCTCGAGTAGAAAGAGCAATTCGTCATGCGATTGAGGTAAGCTGGAATCGAGGAGATTGGGATTTAATGGAAGATATCTTCGGACATAGTGTAGATATCGATAAAGCAAAACCAACGAATTCTGAATTTATCGTTACAGTAGCAGATAAATTGAGGTTAGAGTTTCAAAGAAATTATAGCAAGTAAGGACTTTTTAGAAAGTTCTTTTCTTTATTTCAAAAGGAACCTTTTTAATAATAAAAACAAATTTAATAAAAAATTATTCAATTCAACCATTCTATAAAAGAACATTTTATAAAAAGTTTGATAATAATAGAGAAATATATTATAATATGCGTATTATTTTATAGAGGGGGAGAGAGTGTGTACAATTTTAAGATTAATAAAAATATTGGGGCTCTAGTATTAGCAGGTACAATTGCAGTAACTTCCGTTGGATGTGGAGAAAAACAAGAACAAAAACCAACAATTGTTGAAGTAATGCAGGAAACACAAGATTTTAATCTGTTACAAGATGAAAATAAATTCATTATCACAACAGTAGATGCTATGGGAAAAGAGGAAGTAAAGTTTGTCCATAGGGAACGTTTAGATAACCTAATAAATTCAAATCGAAGAAACAACTATAGCTCTTCTGAGGAGTATAGAAAATATCATAAGAATGGATACTATGCAGACAACATTTATTTATATTTTGATGCATTCGAAGGAGATTTGATTTCCGTAGAATATATTAAAAGAGATAACCATGTATTTAAAGAAAGTGAATTCGATATTTCCTATATGATTTCACAAATCACAGATAGGAATTACGCTTATAATTATGCAGTTTTATATTATGGAGACCAAGATAGTTATAGTAGAAATGAAATGCAAGAATTAATCCCAATGATTATAGAAGATAAACAAATAAAAAAGATAGGTAGTAAGTAGGAGCTTTTTTAAAGCTCTTTTCTTTTTATTTTTCAAGGAATTCCCTAGAAATAATTGACAATTTCTGTGGAAAAAACTATAATGAAATTGAAAAATAATGTAAGGAGAGTACGATTTATGGAACGAAAAATATATCAGGACTTACAAAAGTGGAAAAAAGACGTTAATAGGAAACCACTTTTACTTTACGGAAATAAGCAGGTAGGGAAGACATATACAGCGCTAGAATTTGGAGAAAAAGAATATAAGACAGTTGCTTATATCAACAGCGACAACAATATTGCACTTCAAAGTATTATTCAAAAGGAAAGAACAGTGGATAGAATTATCGCAAGGCTTACAGTATTAGTAGGAGAGACTATTCTAAAAGAGGATACTTTAGTTATTGTAGATAATATCACCGATGAAGATATAATCAAAGCATTTAAAACATTTGGAAAAGAAAAAAATGATTACCACATCATACTAATTACATCCTGTCGTGAAAAACTATCATTATTTAGAGGAGAAGAACTTCAATACCGTAGTATGTATATTATGGATTTTGAGGAGTATTTAAGAGCGGTAGGAAATGTTGAATTAATTGACTTCATCCGCGCATCTTATCGAAATAACAAAGCGATGCCTTTTCATAGTGTTGCGATGGAATACTATGAGAATTATCTAATTATGGGAGGATTTCCAGAGGCTATTAAGGCCACAATTGATAAGGAATCAGATTTAAAAGTAAAAATGATTCAAGAAAAAATATTAGATTGTTATAAAAAGGAATTACTATCTATCGATACTTTAATTGATGTTCAACGTGCGGTAGATGTATTAAACATTTTACCTTATCAGCTTTTAAAATCAAATCGTAAATTTCAATATGGATTAATGCGCACTGGTGGAAGAAGTAAAGACTATGAAAAAGCCTTGAACTTTTTAAATGCTAATGGGATTGCTTATAAATGTCATAAGATTAGTGAGGTAAAAACGCCACTTAGTAGTTGTAAAGATCCAGAAAGTTTTAAGTTATATTTAAATGATACAGGTCTATTGTTTATGATGATGCATTTATCTAAAAATAAAATATTAATGGACGATAGTTTAAAATATATCTTATATGAAAACAATATTGCGAATACAATCATATCTTGCGGATACAATTTATATTATTATCAATCAGAAGGAAAAGCTGAGGTTCCATTTGTAATTCAAACAAGGGCTGGAAAGATTATTCCAATTGAAGTTGTAAATAAAAATGTATCCAAGGCAAAGTCGCTAACCTTATTTATGAGCAAATTTGATATTGCAGAAGGAATTAGAATTACTGAAGATAACTTCAGCGTAAAAAAAGGAATTCGTTATATACCAGCCTATGCTACTTTCTGTTTAAAAGAAAATTTATAAAAATTAAAAAAATTTTACCGAATTGGTAAAATTTGTAAATAATGTATATTAGAGTATGTTTGAATCAAATGTTCACTAGAAAGAGGTGAATGTTTATGACGAAAGTAATAAACAGACTAATTAGTATTATTATTTTCTTGTTTACAATAATAATAATTCTAGTGGTTCTTTTAACTCAAAACTAGAATTCAGGGGAGTTTGGTTAAAATAAAAAAACATTTGATGTTTATCAAATGTCCCAAAACGTGAGCACTTTGATAACCCCTCAAATATGCTCTACATTTATAGTATATACATTTTTAAGAATAAATACAATAGAAAAACGGAGGAAAAATGAAACCAGTATTATTAGCCATATTAGATGGTTTTGGAATTCGAGAAACAGAAGTAGGAAATGCTGTAAAGCTAGCAAATAAACCTAATTTTGATTATTTATGGGAAGAGTATCCACATAGCACGTTAGATGCCAGTGGAGAACCTGTAGGACTTCCCGATGGACAAATGGGAAATTCAGAAGTAGGACATATGAATATTGGAGCTGGAAGATTAGTCTATCAACCTCAAGAACTAATTAATGCCAATATTAAAAGTGGTGAGTTCTTTCATAATGAAGAAATTTTAAAAGTGATGAATCATACAAAAGAAAATAAGTCAAAACTTCACCTTATGGGACTTATTAGTGATGGGGGAGTACATTCTCATATTGACCATTTAATAGCTCTTTTAGAAATGTGCAAGCAAGAAAAAATAGATAATTTATATCTTCACTTATTTACAGATGGAAGAGATGTAGATAAACAAAGTGCATATAAATATATTTCTAGGATAGAAGACAAACTAAAAGAACTTGGAATCGGAAAAATTGCAAGCATTGGTGGAAGATACTATGGAATGGATAGAGATAACAACTATGATCGACTAAAAAAAGGATACGATGCCATTGTAAATGGAATAGGGAATCAATCTTTATCCATAAAAGATTATATCGAGGAAAGTTACCAAAAGGGAGTAACAGATGAATTTTTAATACCAGCAGTATTTGAAGAATCGGGAAATATCTCTGAAAATGATGGAGTAATTGTATTTAATTATAGAAAAGATCGTTTAAGAGAAATACTAACAGCAATTACGAATCCAGAGTTTAATGATATGGAAGTAAAACGTTTTCATAATGTAAAACTAGTAACTATGTTACCAGTAGTAGAATCAGTAATCGCACCCCATGCATTTAATGATCCAGAACTTACCAATATATTAGGAGAATACTTAGAAAGAAAGGGACTTTCTCAACTTCGAATCGCAGAAACAGAAAAATATGCCCATGTAACATTCTTCTTTGATGGTGGAAAAGAGGCAGATTATAAAAACGAAAAGAAAATTCTAATCCCATCTCCGAAAGTAGCAACATATGACTTGAAACCTGAAATGAGTATTTATGAACTAACAGATACACTAATAAAAGAATTAACAGAAAATACCTATGATGTAATTATTTTAAACTTTGCTAACTGTGATATGGTAGGGCATACTGGTGTTTTAGAAGCTGCGATTAAGGCCGTAGAAGCAGTAGATGAAAATTTAGGAAAAATTTATAATAAAATAAAAGAATTGAATGGAACTTTAATCGTAACAGCAGACCATGGAAACTGTGAATTAATGATAGATGAAGAAGGAAATATTATTACGTCTCATACTACCAATAAAGTACCATTTATTGTCTGTGATAAAAATTATCAAGTAAAAGACGGAAAACTAGGAGACATCGCTCCAACTATGTTAAAAATCATGAATATAGAAATTCCAGAACAGATGACTGGAATGCCATTAGTATAAAAAATATCTTGGTTGATAGCCAAGATATTTTTTTTAGAAATTTTTTCGATATTGTTTCATCTGTTCTTCATACTGATAATAGTTTTGAAAACATTCTTTCAACAAAGTCTTATAAGAATTAAATTTTTGCGAAAATTTATCATCCAATAAAATAGGACTACCTGGATTCTTTCTCATAGCATCGATAACACACTGATATTTAGAATTAATCTCATCATAGAACTTATTACCAATAATTTTATAGATTTTTCTTCCTTCACCACGAATAATAGAATCCTTAATTAAGTCCTTTTCTGAAGAATAGAAATCCAGTACAACATGATTACAAATATTATCAAGAATTGGATAAATAGATTTAGGAGCAGATGAAGGTGGAAAAATATAACTACAAAATTCTAATTTACACTCTTTAAATTTTCGCATGAATATTTCTTCGATTTCATCAGCCATAAGATCATTAATCATCTCATAAATTAAATCTTTCGAAGCATTATAGCTGATTCCACTTGAAACAATATTTAGATTGGTACTTGGATTAAAGATAAGAGAAGATCTACTAAGCAAATGATTTGCTTCGTGAATAATCGTATGAATTGGAATACCATATCCGCGTATTTGAATGAATGAAAGAATATCAATGCCAAGAAGCGCATAACCTAATTCATTTTCGTTTAATCCTTTTTTTCTAATAAAAGACTCAATGATAGGTTTTATATCCTCAAAATGTTCTTCATCTGTAGTATTGACCCCAACTAGTACAAATTGCTTTTCTGATGACTTTTCTGATAAAGAAAGAATGCACTTTTGATAAATTGATTCCATAACAGAACGCTTTGCATTAATAAAATCATCAAAAGATAAAGAATGATTTTTAGAAAGTAAATCTAATATTTCTTTTTCTGAAAGTTCAAAAAGATATACCTCTTCTCCTTGATAGATAACATTAGAAACTTTATCGATATATTTTTCTTCTTGATTTTCAAAATATTGAATATACTCAGATTTTTCCTTAGGATCAAGTTTACCAATATGATCACATCGTACAATTAATAATTCTTCAAACAATTTTTCAATCCTTAATCTATGATTTTCTCCATAAAATTCTATAAAACTATCAATCAGTAGGGGTTCCATTTTATAATAAAATGCATTCCAAAACTCGTTATACATTTTTAATTCAAATTCTAAATCCATAAAAAACACTTCCTCACAAAAAGTTAAAAGTACTAGTATTATATCAAAATCTATATTGATAAACAAATATAAGAATAAAATTTATAATTCTAATAGGTCAGTTTTATAAATTTAAGGAATTATAATAAAAAATCTCAAAAAAATAAAATAAATGAAAAAAAATGCTTGCGAAATAAGGGGGTCTGTGCTATAATTTTATGCGTGTGGCTGCTTAGATGTGGGAGGTTGTCGATACACCGGGTTAAGTTGTTCGGTAAAATCGAGTAATTCACACGGAGCAAGTCTATACTAGATATAGGCGAAGGGAGGATTCAAAATGTCAAAAGACAAGATTCGCGTAACTTTAAAAGCATATGATCATAGAATTCTAGATAATGCTGCAAGAAAAATCGTTGAAACAGTTAAAAGAACTGGTGGAGAAATTAGTGGACCAGTACCACTTCCAACAGAAATTCAAAAATATACTGTTTTAAGAGCTGTTCACAAATATAAAGATAGTCGTGAACAATTCGAAATGCGTACGCATAAGAGACTTATTGATATCAAAAATCCAAGCAAGGAAACAGTAGATGCCTTAGCGCACTTAGATTTACCAAGCGGTGTTGATATTCAAATCAAAGTACAAAAATAATAGGAGGAAAAAAATATGAAAGGAATCTTAGGTAGAAAAATCGGGATGACTCAAGTATTTACTGAATCAGGAAAATTAATTCCAGTTACAGTAATCGAAGTACAACCTAACGTTGTTACACAAATCAAAACTGTTGAAACAGATGGTTACAGCGCTATCCAATTAGGATATGAAACAGTAAAACCTAAAAATAGTAACAAAGCTAAAATGGGTCATACAGCAAAAGCAAGTACAGAACCTAAGCGCTTCTTAAGAGAAATCAGGGGAGTAAACGCTTCAGATTACACATTAGGTCAAGAACTTAATGCGAGTGTATTTGCAAAAGGAGAAATTGTTGACGTAAGCGGAATCAGTAAAGGTAAAGGATTCCAAGGTGTAATCAAAAGATACAACCAATCACGTGGGCCAATGGGACATGGTTCTCAATATCATAGAGGAGTAGGTTCTCTTGGTACAATGTTACCAATGCACGTATTAAAAGGAAAGAAACTTCCAGGGCATATGGGTAATGTAATGACTACTGTTCAAAATCTTGAAGTAGTAGATGTTGACTTAGAAAACAATGTTATTTTAATTAAAGGTAACGTTCCAGGTCCTAAAAAATCTTTAGTTATGATTAGAACTTCAGTTAAAAAAGGAGAAAAAGTAAACGAAACAGAAGAATTAATTTCTTATGAAGTAGTTGAAGAAGTAGTAGAAACTACTGAAGAAGCTCCTGTAACAGAAGAATCAAGCGAAGAAGTAAGCGAATAATCATCACAGAAGTTAAAAAATGAAAATTAAAAAATGTGATTGATAAGGAGGAAATTAAAGATGGAAAAACTAAAGGACGTTAAATTAAATAAAGAGTTAACAAGTATTGAGCCTAACCAAAACGTTTTATTCGATGCGATTATTTTATCTCAAGCATCTTTAAGACAAGGAACTCATTCAACAAAAACACGTAGTGAAGTAAGCGGTGGTGGAAGAAAACCATGGCGTCAAAAAGGAACAGGACATGCTCGTCAAGGATCAATCCGTTCTGTTCAATGGGTAGGTGGAGGAAGATATGGTACACCAGTTCCTAGAGACTACTCAATTAAACAAAATCGTAAAGAAAGAAGATTAGCTTTACAAACAGCTTTCTTAAACTTATATAATGAGAAAGCAATTATGGTTGTAGATGAATTAACAGTATCTACTCCAAAAACAAAAGAAATGGTAGAAATCTTAAATACATTAGAAATCGCTGATAAGAAAGTACTAATCGTTGTAAAAGAATTAGAAGAAAATATTATTTTAGCTTCTAGAAACTTATCAAACGTTATGGTAATTGAACCAACTGAAATGAATGTATTAGATTTAGTAAATGCTTCAGTAGTATTAACTACAAAAGAAACATTAAAAGATATCGAGGAGGTGCTTAAATAATGGATACAAAATATTTAGAAATCATTAAAGCGCCAGTAATTACAGAAAAATCTGGAAACTTAGCTCAATCAAATCAATATGTATTTAAAGTTGATTCAAGAGCAAACAAAACAGAAATTAAATTAGCAATCGAAAAGTTATTCAATGTTAAAGTTGAAGCTATTCGTACTATTAATGTAAAACCAAAGAAAAGAAGAGTTGGTCGTTACACAGGATTAACAAATCGTACTAAAAAAGCGATTGTTACATTAGCAGAAGGTCAACAAATCGAACTTAATTAGAAGGAGGGTTACTCATGCCAGTAAAAAGCTACAGACCAATTACAAATGGGCAAAGAAAAAAGAGTACATTAGTAAATACTGATATTACTAAAACTACTCCAGAAAAAAGCTTAGTAGTTAGTCTAAAGAAAAATGGTGGTCGTAACAATCAAGGTAGAATTACTGTAAGACATCAAGGTGGAGGAGCAAAAAGAAAATACAGAATTATCGATTTCAAAAGAAATAAACGCGATATTCCTGGAACAGTAGCTGCTATTGAATACGATCCAAACAGAACTGCAAATATTGCATTAATTAATTATAACGATGGTGAAAAGAGATATATCATCGCTCCAAAAGGTTTAACAGTAGGAAGCAAAATTGTTAGTGGAGAAGCTGCTGATATTAAAGTAGGAAACGCACTACCAATTATGAACATTCCAGTTGGTACAATGGTACACAACATCGAACTTCGTCCAGGAAAAGGTGGAGAACTTGCAAGAAGTGCTGGTTCATCTGCACAAATCTTAGGACGTGAAGGAAATTACGTAATGGTAAGATTATCTAGTGGAGAACAAAGATTAATCCTTGGAACTTGCTATGCAACAATCGGTATTGTTGGAAACGAAGACCAAGAATTAGTAAGATTAGGAAAAGCAGGACGTAAACGTCATATGGGTATTCGCCCAACAGTACGTGGATCTGTTATGAACCCTAATGATCACCCACATGGTGGTGGTGAAGGACGTGCGCCAATCGGTCGTAAAGGTCCAGTTACTCCTTGGGGTAAACCAGCACTTGGATATAAAACAAGAAAGAAGAAAACGTCTGATAAATTTATCGTTCGTCGTCGTAATAGTAAATAGGAAAGGATTGAGTGATTTATGGCAAGAAGTTTAAAGAAAAAACCTTATGTATTCGGAAGATTACTAGCTAAGGTAGAAAAATTAAATGAATCTGGAAAAAAAGAAGTCATTAAAACATGGTCACGTCGTTCAACTATCTATCCTGCATTTATTGGACATACATTCGCAGTACATAACGGAAAAGAATTTATTCCAGTTTATGTAACCGAAGATATGGTAGGACACAAGCTTGGAGAATTTTCACAAACTCGTAAGTTTGGTGGACACGGCGATAATAAAAAGAAATAGTGACTAGGAGGAGAATAATATGGAAGCAAGAGCAATCGCAAAAACTCTTAGAGTATCACCAATTAAAGCTCGTTTAGTTGTAGATTTAGTTCGTGGTAAAAACGTAGATGATGCGTTAGTAATATTAAATAATATGAATAAAAAATCTGCTCGTCTTACAAAGAAAGTTCTAGAATCAGCTATTGCAAACGCAGTAAATAATAACGGAGCAAATCAAGCTGAACTTTATGTAAAAGAAGCAAGAGTAGATGCTGGTCCAGTATTAAAAAGACATATGTTTGATTCACGTAGTCATATTGGACACAAAGACAAAAGAACAAGTCACATCGTAATTGTTGTGGCTACTAGATAAACCAAAGGAGGGTAAATCATGGGTCAAAAGGTGAATCCTAATGGACTTAGACTTGGAATAAACAAAGACTGGGACTCAAAATGGTATGCTGATAAAAAAGATTATTCAAAATTATTAAACAACGATATCAAAATTCGTCGTTACTTTGAAACAAATCTTAAAGATGCAGCTATTGCAAAAGTACAAGTTGAAAGAAATTCTAAGAGAACAGAAATTATTGTTCACACTGCAAAACCTGGTGTAATCATCGGACGTGGTGGTGAAGCAATCGAAAAATTAAAGAAAGAAATTTCTAAATTAGTAAATGAAGAAATTCAAATTTCAATCGTAGATATCAAAAAGCCAGATATGAATGCACAAATCGTTGCAGATTCAATCGCAAATCAAATTACAAATCGTGCATCATTCAGAATGGCACAAAAAAGAGCAATCCGTAATGCTATGAAATCAGGAGCTAAGGGTATTAAAACATTAGTATCTGGACGTCTTGGTGGAGCAGATATGGCTCGTAGCGAAGGATATACAGAAGGAACAATTCCTCTACATACTTTAAGAGCAGATGTTGATTATGCTACAAGTGAAGCTGATACAACATTCGGAAAAATTGGTGTTAAAGTATGGATTTACAAAGGAGAAATTCTTCCATCTAAAAAGACTAAAGGAGGTAATTAATTATGTTAATCCCATCAAGAACTAAATACCGTCGTGTTCATAGATTACCTTACGAAGGTCATGCAAAAGGAAATACAAAGTTAGACAAAGGTGACTATGGACTAATGGCAAAAGAAGGAGCTTGGATTACAGCAAATCAAATCGAAGCTGCACGTATTGCCATGACACGTTATATGAAACGTGGTGGAAAAGTGTGGATTAATATTTTCCCACACTTACCTTTAACAAAGAAACCAATTGGTACTCGTCAAGGAAAAGGTAAAGGAAATGTTGAAGCATGGGTAGCTGTAGTTAAAGAAGGAAAGATAATGTTCGAAATCAAAGGAGTAGACGAAGCTGTCGCTCGTGAGGCATTAAGACTTGCTTCTCACAAACTACCTATCAAAACTAAATTTGTTATGAGAGAAAATGGTGGTGAAAAAAATGAAGGTTAAGGAAATTAGAGAACTAACCACTGAGGAAATTGTTGCAAAGATTAAGGAATGTAAAGAAGAATTATTCAACTTAAAATTCCAACAAGCAACAGGAAATTTAGAAAAGCCTTCAAGAATAAGAGATTTACGTCATACAGTAGCACGTTTAAAAACAGTACTACGTGAACGTGAATTAGATCAATAAGGAGGGTTTCACAAATGGAAAAAGTTAGAAAAGAATTAGTTGGAACAGTTGTTAGTGCTTGCAATAACAAGACAATTACTGTTAAAGTTGAAACTTATAAAAAACTTCCAAAATATGGAAAAAGAGTGAGATATTCAAAGAAATATGCCGCTCATGATGAATCAAATAAAGCTAAAGTAGGAGATACAGTTAGAATTGTTGAAACAAGACCAATTTCTAAAACAAAACATTTCTATTTAGCAGAAATCGTAAAAGAAGCAGTTATTCTATAACTCTTAGGTGAAGGAGGATATAATTTATGTTACAACAAGAAAGCCGTTTAAAGGTTGCTGACAACTCTGGTGCAAAAGAATTATTAGTAATTCGTGTACTAGGTGGAAGTAAAAGAAAAACAGGAAATATCGGTGACATAGTTGTTGGTACAGTAAAAGATGCCACACCTAATGGAACTGTAGCAAAAGGAAAAGTTGTAAAAGCTGTTATCGTAAGAAGTAGAAAAGGTGTTCGTCGTGATGACGGAAGTTACATCAAATTCGATGACAATGCTTGCGTAATCATCAAAGACGACAAGAGTCCAATCGGAACTCGTGTATTTGGACCTGTTGCTCGTGAATTACGTGACAAAGATTTCATGAAAATAGTATCTTTAGCGAAAGAAGTGCTATAAAGGAGGATATTATGAAACTTAAAGTTGGAGACAAAGTAAGAGTAATAGCCGGATCTAGTAAAGGAAAAGAAGGAAAAATTATCAAGACACTTAGAAAAGAAAATAAAGTGATCGTTGAAGGTGCACATATCGTTAAGAAACATAAAAAAGGAAACGGACAAGAAACTGGTGGAATTCTAGAAGTAGAAGCACCAATCGATGCATCAAACGTTATGTTAATTGATCCAAAAACAAAAAAACCAACTAGAATTGGTTATACAATTGATGAAAAATCAAATAAAAAAGTAAGAATTTCAAAAAAATCAAACGAGAAGATTGATTAATTGGAAGGAGGGTAATATATGAACCGCCTAAAAGAAAAATATCTAAACGAAATAGTTCCAAGTTTACAAAAGAAACATAATTATAAGTCAATTATGGAAGTACCTAAATTAGAAAAGGTAGTAATCAATATCGGTGTTGGAGATGCAACATCAAACTCAAAATTAATTGAAGCTGCTGTTAAAGATTTAGAGTTAATCGCTGGACAAAAGCCAGTAATTACAAAGGCTCGTAAATCTATCGCAGGATTTAAAGTAAGAGAAGGGCAAGCAATCGGATGTAAAGTAACATTACGTGGAGAAAACATGTATAACTTTATTGATAAATTAGTTTCAATTGCATTGCCTCGTGTACGTGATTTCCGTGGTGTTTCACCAAAGGCATTTGACGGACGTGGAAATTATACATTAGGAATTAAAGAACAATTAATTTTCTCTGAAATTGATTATGATAATGTAGTGAAAGTACGTGGTATGGATATCGTATTCGTAACAACTGCAAAATCTAATGAAGAAGCATTTGACTTATTAAATGAACTTGGAATTCCTTTTAGAAAGTAATTGGAGGATATTATGGCAAAAAAAAGTATGAAAGTAAAAGCTAGTCGTAAACAAAAATTCAAAGTACGTGAATATACTCGTTGCGAAAGATGTGGAAGACCTCATGCTGTTATGAGTAAATTCGGAATCTGTCGTATTTGTTTTAGAGAATTAGCAAATAGAGGACAAATACCAGGTGTTAAAAAATCAAGCTGGTAAAGGAAGGAGGATTTAGGATATGGCTGTAGTAACAGATACAATCGCAGATATGCTTACAAGAATCCGTAATGCAAACAGTATGCGTTATACGGAAGTGAAAGTACCTGCTTCTAAACTAAAATTAGAACTTGCTAGAATTTTAAAAGAAGAAGGATTTATTAAAAACTACAAAGTATTAGAAGAAAATGTTCAAGGAACAATTTTACTAACACTTAAATATGGAGAAAAGAAAGAAAGAGTAATTACAGGATTAAAGAGAATTTCAAAACCAGGATTACGTGTTTATGCAAAAGCTGATGAAATTCCTAAAGTACTTAATGGTTTAGGAATCGCAATCATTTCTACATCAAAGGGAATCATGACTGATAAAGAAGCACGTAAACAAAACTTAGGTGGAGAAGTTTTAGCTTATATTTGGTAATACAAAAATAAGGGAGGTGTCATAAATGAGCCGTATTGGAAACAGAAAACTTGTAGTACCTGAAGGTGTAACTATTACAGTAGAAAATAATCAAGTAACTGTAAAAGGACCTAAAGGAGAATTATCATTAGAAATTAGAGAAAACATTACTGTTCAAGTTGAAGATAGCGCAGTTGTTGTTACAAGAGCAAATGAAGAAAAAACAACAAAGGCTATGCATGGAACTACAAATGCTAACATCAAAAATATGATTGAAGGTGTTACACATGGTTTCAAAAAAGGACTAGAAATTATTGGTGTAGGTTACCGTTTCACTATGAAAGGAAATACATTAGTAATTAATGCTGGATATTCTCATCCAGTAGAATTAGAAGTTCCTGCTGGATTAACTGTAGAAGCTATTTCAAATACAGAAATCTCAGTATCAGGAATTGATAAAGTAAAAGTTGGAGAATTCGCAGCAAATATTCGTAAAGTAAGACAACCTGAACCTTACAAAGGAAAAGGAATTCGTTACAAAGACGAACATGTACAACGTAAGGAAGGAAAGAAAGCTGCTTAATTAAATAAGTAGAAGGGAGAAGTTACTTATGATAAATAAAGTATCTCGCAATGAAATGCGTAAGATTAGACATGAAAGAGTAAGAAGTAAAATCGTTGGTACTCCTGAAGTTCCAAGACTTTGCGTATACAGATCTAACAAAAATATCGGAGCGCAAATCATAGATGATGAAAATGGTATTACTTTAGCAAGCGCTTCTTCTTTAACATTAAAGTTAGCTAACGGTGGAAATATCGAAGCTGCTACAAAAGTTGGAGAAGCAATCGCAGAAGCTTGTAAAAAAGCAGGAATTACTAAAGTAGTATTTGATAGAGGTGGGTACCTTTATCATGGACGTGTAGAAGCATTAGCAGAAGCTGCACGTAGCAAAGGATTAGAATTCTAATAGGAGGGTATTTATGCAAAATAGAAATAATGACCCAAAACAAAAAGAAAAAGAGTTAGAAGAATTAGTAATTGAAGTTAAATCAGTTGTTAAAGTTAACAAAGGTGGACGTCAAAGAAGATTCTCTGCTGTTGTCGTTGTTGGGGATAGAAAAGGTCGCGTTGGATTAGGTACTGGAAAAGCAAATGAAGTACCTGATGCAATTAAAAAAGCTATTCAAGCTGCTAATAAAAATCTAGTTAGAATCTCTTTAGTTGATGGAAGAACAATTCAACACGAAGTTACCGGTGTTGCCGGAGCTGCAAAAGTGTTCTTAAAACCTGCCAGTGCTGGTACTGGAGTAATCGCTGGAGGTGCAGTTCGTTCTGTTTTAGAACTTGCTGGAGTTCGCGATATTTTGTCAAAATCACTTGGAAGCCGTACAAAACTAAACATGGCTGCTGCTACAATTAATGCCTTAAAATCAGTAAAATCAGTTGAAGAAGTTGCAAGACTTAGAGGAAAAACAGAAGAGGAGATTTTAGGATAATGAAATTACATGAATTAAAAGCAAGCGAAGGTTCTAGACAAAAAAAGAAAAGATTAGGTCAAGGACCAGGAAGTGGTTTAGGAAAAACAAGTGGTAAAGGACAAAAAGGACAAAAAGCTCGTAGCGGTGGAGGAAAAGGTGCTGTATTCGAAGGTGGACAATTACCATTATACAGACGTCTTCCAAAACGTGGATTTACAAATGCAAAATTCAAAGTTGAATATGCAGTAATCAATTTAGATGATTTAAATAGATTTGAAGATGGTACAGTTGTAACACCAGCTTTATTAAAAGAAAGTAGATTAGTAAAGAAAAGTTATGACGGAATTAAAGTACTTGGAGAAGGTACATTAGAAAAGAAAATAACAATTCAAGCAAATAAATTTTCTAGCAGTGCAATTGAAAAGATTGAAAAGTCAGGAAGTAAAGCCGAGGTGATCTAATATGTTTCATAATATGAAACAATTATTTGCACCAACTAACAAAGATTTAAGAAAAAGAATCGGTTTTACGTTGGTTGCATTAATGATCTTTGTTATTGGAACATCAATTAGAGTTCCGGGAACACCTAATATCACTGGAAATTTAGGATTTCTAGAAATCATGGATGCAATGGGTGGAGGTTCCCTTAAAAGATTTTCAATCTTTGCATTAGGTGTAATGCCATACATTACAGCATCCATCATTATGCAATTATTACAATTAGATATCGTTCCATACTTTAGCGAATTAGCAAAAGAAGGTCCAGTAGGAAGACAAAAAATAAATCAAATAACAAGATATATGGGTATTATCTTTGCCTTTATCGAAGGATTTGCATTCTCGTTTGCATTTCTTGGTAATGGAGTAGGTGCAGTTGAATATTTATATGTTGCAACTATTCTTACAGCTGGTACTGCTTTTACCCTATGGCTAGGGGATCAAATCACTAAAAAAGGTATCGGAAACGGAATGTCACTAATCATTATGGCAGGAATTATTGAAACACTTCCACAAATGTTTATATCAGCATTTAATGGATTAGTAATCGATTCTTCTCTTGTACAGTGGTTAGGTATCTTACTATTTATTGTATTTATAATTGTATATTTCTTAATCATTATTGGAGTAATCTGGGTGCAAGAAGCAGACAGAAAGATTCCAATACAATATGCAAATAAATCAACTAGTGCATATGGAAATGCACAAAGTTTTATGCCAATGAAAATTAATGCAGCAGGAGTTGTACCAGTAATTTTTGCATCAAGTTTCTTAGCAATTCCGGCAACTATTGCACAATTTACTAAGAATCAAGGATTCATTAATTTTTGCAATAGTTATTTAACATATACAAAACCGGTTGGATTCTTGATTTATGTAGTATTAATTTTCTTCTTTGGATATTTTTATACATTTATTCAAATTAAACCAGAAGAATTATCAAAAGATTTGCAACAAGGTGGAGGATATATTCCAGGTATTCGTCCAGGAAAAGATACAGAAAATTATATTTCTAAAATCATTTCAAGGTTAACAGTAGTTGGATCTATTTTCCTAATTATTATTGCAGGTCTACCAATTGCATTTACTGCACTTGTAAATATCTCTGATAAAATTAATTTATCAAGCAATGTAACAATCGGTGGTACGGGATTACTAATCGTTGTAGGTGTTGCTCTAGAGACATATAAGCAGCTTGAAGGAAGTTTAGTAACTAGAAGTTATAAGAAAAGTTATAGGAGAAAATAATTAAATGAACATTATTTTACTTGCCCCACCCGCTGCTGGGAAGGGAACCCAAGCTGAATTATTAGATAAAAAATATCATTTAAATCATATATCTACTGGTGACCTATTAAGAAGTGCTGCCAGTAGAGAAGATGATTTTGGTAAAAAATTAAAGGAAATTATGGCAAGTGGTGCCTTAGTAAGTGATGAAATTGTACTAGAACTTCTAGAAAAACATCTAGAACAAAGTACAAATCATAACTTATTGTTCGATGGATTTCCTAGAACTATTCACCAAGCAGAACTCTTGGATGAAATGTTAGAAAAGAAAAATGACAAAATAAACTATGTTTTTCTATTAGATGTAGAAGAAGATATCTTGAAAAAGAGAATAACAGGTAGAAGAATTTGCAAAAATTGCAACTCTGTATACAACGTAAATATCGAAGCATTAAATCCAAAACAAGAGAATACTTGTGATAAATGTGGAGAAATGTTATATCAACGAGGTGACGATAACGAAGAAGCATTTAAGATTCGTTATCAAGAATATATCGAAAAAACAAGTCCATTAATTAACTATTATCAAGATAAACAAAAATTATATCGTATTGATAGTAATCAACAAAAAGAAATAATTTTTGATAGCATCTGCAAGATAATAGAAAACAATAAACAATTATTTTAGTCTATAGAAAACCACGGAAGAAGAAAAGAAATTTTCTTTGGAAGGTTACAGGGTTTTCCGGGATCGATTTGCTTTAGACAAGTAGTTCACGGAATTCCAAAATATTACTGTAGCAAAATAAAATACGAAATTTTTGACGGGAGTGTGAAAAAATGGCGAAGAATGATATTATTGAAATGGAAGGAAAAGTTCTAGAAATAATACCAGGTGGACATTTCAAAGTACAACTTGATAATGGACACATTGTAGAAGACGCTCACCCTTCTGGTAAAATAAGACAGAACTATATCCGTATTTTACCAGGAGACACCGTAGTTATAGAAATGACGCCTTATGACCTAAATCGTGGGCGTATAACCTATAGAAAATAGGAGGGAAATTATGAAAGTAAAAGCATCAGTTAAACCAATTTGTGCAAAATGTAGAATAATCAGAAGAAAAGGTAAAATCAAGGTTATTTGTGAAAATCCAAAGCACAAACAAACACAAGGATAATTTATAGGAGGTGTATTTATGGCACGTATTAAAGGAATCGATGTACCTAACGATAAACATATATCAATCGCATTAACTTATATTTATGGTATCGGAAGAAAATTAGCTTTAACGATTTGCGAAGATGCAAAAGTAGAACCTAGTAAAAAGGCAAAGGATTTGGATAATGATGAATTAGCTAGAATTCGTGATGAAGTATCTAAATACTTAACTGAAGGTGACCTACGTCGTGAAGTTAATATGAACATCAAAACTAAGATGGAAATTAATTCATATGAAGGAATCCGTCATAAAAGAGGATTACCAGTAAGAGGACAAAGAACTAATAGAAATGCACGTACTCGTAAAGGTAAACCAAAAACAATTGCTAATAAAAAGAAATAATAAATAGTTAGGAGGTCAGACTTATGGCATATAAGACAAGAAAAAGAAAAGTCAAAAAGAATGTACCAGAAGGTGTTGCACATATTCATTCAACATTTAACAACACAATTGTTACAATAAGTGATAAAGATGGTAACGCTATTAGTTGGGCTAGTAGTGGAGCAATCGGATTTAAAGGAAGTAAAAAATCAACACCATTCGCTGCTGGTATGGCTGCAGAAGCTGCAGGAAAAGCTGCTTACGATATGGGAATGCGTAAGGTAGAAGTATTTGTTAAAGGTATGGGTCCAGGACGTGAAACAGCAATTCGTTCATTACAAACTGCAGGTCTTGAAGTTACAGCAATCTCAGATGTAACACCAATTCCACATAATGGATGTCGTCCACCAAAACGCCCTCGTGGGTAATTGAAAAGGAGGAAAGTTTCATGTTACAATTTGAAAAACCAATCTACAAAATTACAGATTATATTGAAAATAATTTCTATGGAAAGTTTGAATTAGAACCATTAGAAAGAGGATTCGGTACTACTTTAGGAAATGCATTAAGAAGAGTTATGTTATCATCTCTTCCAGGTAGTGCAATTACAAGTGTAAAAATTGAGGGAGTATCTCATGAATTTCAAACAATTGATGGAGTAATTGAAGATGTTTCATTAATTATCTTAAATTTAAAAGATGTAGTAATTAAGAATCATTCGGGAGAAAAGAAAGTAATTCGTATCAATGCAACAACAGAAGGAGCAGTTACTGCTGGGGACATTGAACATGATGCAGATATTGAAATTTTAAATCCTGATAAAGTTATTGCTAACTTAGCTAAAGGCGGAAGTTTAGTAATGGAAATGACTGTAGGAAATGGTAGAGGATATGTTAAGAGTGACGATAACAAGAAATTGTTAACTGATAAGAAAGTTGGAACAATTGCTATCGATTCATTATATTCTCCAATTGAAAGAGTTTCTTACGAAGTTGAACCAGCTCGTGTTGGTCAAGATGAAAGTTATGATAAATTAGTATTAAGTGTATGGACAAATGGTTCTATGAAACCAGAAGAGGCTGTTGCCTTAGCATCTCGTATCTTAATTGAACATTTTGAAATCCTAACTGATTTAAGTAATATCGCTGATGTTACAGGATTAATGATTGAAAAGGCAGAAGATCCAAAAGTAAAAGCGCTAGAAACAACAATTGAGGATTTAGATTTCTCAGTTCGTGCTTACAATTGCTTAAAGAGAGCAGGAATCCATAACTTACAAGATTTAGTAAACAAATCTGAATCTGACATGATGAAAATCCGTAACTTAGGAAAGAAATCATTAAAAGAAGTATTAGACAAAGTAAGAGATTTAGGTTTAGTACTTAGAGATGAAGATTAATAGTAAGGAGGTTAATTATGGCATATAGAAAATTAGGTCGCGATAATAAACATAGAAGAAGCTTACTTGCTAACCAAGTAAAAGATGTTATTATGCACGAAAAGATTACAACAACTGAAACAAGAGCAAAAGAAGTACGTAAATTCGTTGATAAAATGATTACTTACGGAAAAAATGGAAGCCTAGTATCTAGAAGAAAAGCTTTAGCATTCCTTCAAAATGATACAGAAGCTGTAAAAAAAGTATTTGATGATCTTGCAAAAAGATATGAAAACCGTAATGGTGGATATACTAGAATTTTAAAGATGACTGAAAGACGTGGAGATGACGCGTTAATGGTTATCTTAGAATTAGTAAAATAATTTTAAAATAATAAGGAATACTGAATGAAGATTTGGTATTCTTTTTATTTTGTCATGAGAGGTGTAAAGAAATATTATTTTATGAAAATATATTTGTTTTAAAAATATCTCATGATACAATCAAGGTGTAAAAGGGGGAAAATAAAAATGAAAAAAATGAAAGAAGAAGATTTCAATGAAATCGAAATAGAAATGGATCCAGAGGTAGAAAGGAAGATATTAAAAAAACTGAAGGTTATTAATGCATTACTAGTAATAATGGTACTTGCATTAGGAGGAGTAGTTATAAAAGAAATATTCTTAAAAGATAGCCTAGAAGAAAAGAATAACATAACAGATAAGAGGCAAAATCCATCAGAAAGTTCCAAACCAACACAAGAAAATGATATTAAGAAAAAAGAAGAGGAAGAAATAGAAATATCAAAGGAGCTTATAGAAGAGCTTTTTAATATGGTATATGATTCCATGTATTGTGGCAATAGATTATATTCACATTTTGGAAGTAAAAAAATAACACCAGATGATTTTAGTAATTTAGAAAAAAATTATATAGTAATCATGAATCTAGCTAAAGAAAAGGAACCTAATAGCAATCCGAAATATACAAAAGAACAAATTATTGAAGTAAAAAATCATGTTTTAGGTAAAAATACATCTTTTGAAATGCTTGATAATGGTGATTATCAACAATTTTATCCAGAGAAAGATGGAGAATACTCAGTCGATTGGTCATGTGGTGCAGATATCTGTATGTCAGAAAATGAAAATGAATTCATCAAAGGAATACAAAAAGGAAATAAAATATATTTAGATCAAGAAATCATATTTACAGAATATACACAAAAAAATGAAGAGCTAGATACTGTAAAATACTATAAAGATTATAATAAAACTCAATTATTGGGAGAAAAAGATTTTAATAGTTCAGAAGATTATTATAAATATGTAACGATAGATAGTTTTAAAAATCAAGGAAGTATTTATCGATATACTTATCAAGTGAATGAGGATGGAACTTATACCTTCCTACAAATAGAAAATATAAAATAATAAAGGAATAGAGAAATCTATTCTTTTTAGTTTAAAATATTTGACATAATGTAAAAAAAAGTTATAATAAAACTTACATAAAGCGAGGGATAAGAATGGAAAAGAAAAAAAATAACCAAAAAAAGTCTACTGGAGTTAGAAATTTATTTATTGGTCTAGCTGTAGGAGTCTTGGCAACACAAGCAATAAACATTGAATTAGATCGTGAAAAAGAACAAAAGAATGCGTGGATTCTATTAGATGAATGTGGGAAAATAAGAAATATTAAAGACGGAATAGATGTATATATAAAGCATGACGATAATAGTCCAACAGGTGTAGTCTATCGTACAAAATTATGGGATGAGCAATATAGAACTTCAAATATTGATTATAAAGAATATCAAGATATGAAAGGATATGAATCATTAGAATATAATAGAGTCTCTTTTGGCAATATGATAGTAGAATTTGAACACGTAGAAACAGAGGATGGATGTAAAATTCTTTTAAGGCATAATGTACCCACAAAGTAGTAAGTAAACATACCAATATATAGTAAGTGGATTTAACTTATGCTAAAATGAAAATATAAAGTTAAATGTAAAATAATGAGGTAAAAATGAGAATTGTACAGTGTTTTAATTGGAGATTAATTGATATTATTCCAAATTTAAGGTTAATAAAAGAACAAGAGTTTGATGCAGTGCAGATCAATCCTATTCAGCCATTAAAAGAAGATGGTTTAAAAGAATGGTGGATGTCTTACCAACCAATTGCTTTTAAAATAGGAAATTTTTTTGGTACAAAGGAAGAACTAAAATTATTTTGTGATGAATGTAAGAAAGTAGGATTACTACCTATCAGTGATGTTGTTATCAATCATATGGGAGCAAGTCTTGAGGATAATTTGACACCCCATCAAAAAGTGGATCCTGAATTACGAAATCGTTTAGATTTTTGGAAACCAAAAGAGAGAGTTCAAGATTGGAAAAATCGTTATGAAGTAGTCAATAGGTGTATGGACTTACCCGGTCTCAACGTTTATAATCCTATGTTACAGGATAAAATTGTAGATTTTCTAAATGAACTAATTGATTGTGGTATTGAAGGGTTTCGTTTTGATGCTGCTAAGTCAATTGGTTTACCAAGTGAAGGATATAACTTTTGGCCAGAATTAATTTATCGTTTAAAAAAGTATGGATTATTTCTGTATGGGGAAGTAATATTTGAAGAAAACCAAAGAGTTTTAGATGAATACGCAAAGTATATGCATGTTTTAGGAAATTATGATACATCAGATAGATCTCAAATGGTCAAATACATTGAAACACATGATACTTATTTAAGTGATGGAGAACTCGGATACACAAAAAGAATGAGTGATAGAGAAATTTTAGATATTTATAAGTCACTTGTTAGTCAATATGAAAACACTTTATTTTATATAAGACCATGGAATGACACATGGAAAAGTGAAGAAATCAAACAGGTACATACTTTGTTCAAAAAAAGATAAAATCAAAAACTCGATGGTAAAAATGTTTTATAAAGACATAAATAGTATAATGAATTTAGAGTGGGTTGTGAAAGCGTTAATTACAGGAGCTTCTTTAGAAATTGGTTTAGAAATAGTCAATGTTTAGGTGAACTTGGGTATCATTTAATCTTAGTAGCTCGAAATAAGGAAAAAAGGAAAAAATTAAATGATTGATATATTAAAAATTGAAACTTTTGAAGAGCTAGAGCAACATTATGAGAGAATAGCAGAAAGAATATATGATTTAAGTATGGAGGTTATAGGTTCTAAAACATCATTAACTAAAAGTCTTAAAAAAGAAAGATATGAAAAGCTAAGTTCATTGAGAAATCAAATAAAAAAATTAGAAAGTGTAAAAGATGAAGAATATTACCAAAAAATAAAAGAGATGGAAGAAAAAAGGCAGCAATTATATCAAGAACGTGATTTAAAATTAGCAGAACTACAAAAGGAAAATGAACCGAAAGAGGAAGAAGTACATATACTTCAAGAAGACAAAGATGCCATTGTAAATGCAAAAGATTCTATAAGTTTATTACGTATGAAAAAAACAAACGAAGAGTGGTTAAATATTATTAAAGCTTTGATGGAAGAAAAAGAACTTGTTAACTATTCGATTCAGATTTTAGATAGAAATTATACTGTAGTAGGAATGGGTACACACTCAGAAAAAATTCACTTCACAGAGGCAAGAACAGGAACCATAGTAACAGTGGTTAAGGATGGGTATGATATGTCTAGCGTTCCAGAACAGGTATTTTCATATCCAGAGGAAAATCCGGAATTTTTTAAAAACCATGACTTTATTCTTTATGAAGTATTTGATACACCATTAAGCGGAAATTTAGAATATTTAATGAAAAAAAATTCAGTAAAAACATTATTTGGAATGCCAGATAGTGTTACTAAATCAATTGATAATATGCTGTTTGAAGAATATAAGAATCATGTAATAAGTCAAAATAAAGTGATTAAAATATAGAGAAGTTTATGCTAATAAGCTTCTTTTTCTTGCATTTTAAAGGGGTATTAATTATAATAGAACCAACAAAAAGTTGAATTAAAGGGGATAAAGTACAAAAAACAATATAATACAAATGATCCGTACAAAAAAGTACTTTATAAAAATAAAGATAGGTAATATAATAAAATTAGGGTGGTGTCATGAAAGCATTAGTTACAGGAGCTTCTTCAGGAATTGGATTAGAAATCGCTAAATATTTAGATGAGCTTGGTTATCATTTAATCCTAGTAGCTCGAAATAAGGAAAAATTAGAAGATCTAGCATCAAGATTAAAACATAAAGCAAAGATTATAGTAATGGACATAGAAACAGAGTCTAACATTAAATCCCTTTATGTTTTAACCAAAAATGAGGATATTGATATTTTAGTTAATAATGCAGGGTTCGGTGATTTTGGATATTTCACAGAAACAGACATAAACAAAGAATTGGAAATGATTGATTTAAATATTAAATCTGTTCATATGTTGACAAAGATGTTTTTAAAAGAAATGGTAAAAAAAGATAGCGGATATATTTTAAATGTGGCATCTTCTGCATCTTTTCAGCCAGGCCCACTAATGGCAACTTATTATAGTACAAAGGCTTATGTACTTCGATTAACAGAGGCAATTGCCTATGAGTTAAAAAAGCAAAAATCAAAGGTTCATATTTCTTGTCTTTGTCCAGGACCTGTAGATACCAATTTTAATACTGTAGCAGGAGTAAATTTTGCGGTAAAACCGTTATCAGCTGAAAAAGTAGCTCGTTATGCAGTAGATCAAATGCTTAAAAATAAACTAGTAATCATTCCAGGATTTAAAATGAAATGTGCTAGATTTTTCGGAAGATTTATATCAGATAAAAAACTAATGGCAATTACTTATAAAATTCAAGAGAAGAAAAAGAATTAAAACGCTTTTTCTTCCTTTTTTTTAAGTTTTGTGCTATAATATAGCCGTTAAAAGCAAAGAAATAACTAGAAAAAAAATCATAAGAATAAAATTCAATAATAATAATTATTGTAATGACAAATTTCGTTGAAAATATATACACTTTTTAGTATAATATAAATCTACGATGGGGTGGACTATGATAAAAGCATTAGAGATTAACAATTTACAATTCAGTTATCCGAAGAAAAATGTTTTTCATGGACTTTCTTTGTCTATTGAACAAGGAAAATTTGTTACTTTTATAGGAAATAACCAAAGTGGTAAAACAACATTAATTAAATTAATCTGTGGTCTTCTTGATGCAAAGAAGTCTATAGTTCTCGGATATGCTTATGTAAATAATGCGCGAATTCACGATAATTCTCGTTTTTTTGGCGTTGTATTCTCTGATGTGGATGGAAAATTTTTATTTGATAATGTCTATAAAGAAATGGCTTTTCCATTAGAAAACTTAAATACACCTATTGATAAGATTGAAAATATGATTATCGATATAGCAAAAGAGTTTGGAATTACTGAAATGTTAGATAAAAAAATAGAGGATTTAACAAATTCAGAAAAACAAGAGCTTTTAATTGTAATTTCCCTTCTTCATAATCCAAAACTTTTGCTTCTTGATAATGCACTATCAATGATGGATAAAAAAACAAAAGAAAAGGTATTAAAAATATTAAAAGAAAGAATTAAAAAGGATAAACTTACTGTTATATTAACAACTATGAATTTAGAAGAAATAGTAGACTCAGATTATACTTATGTATTAAACAATGGTAATATTGTAATGGAAGGATCTCCACTAAGTGTTTTAAAAGAGGAACGTTTATTAAATAAGGTAGGTTTAGAACTACCATTTATGATAGATTTATCCTTAAAATTAGAATTTTATGAATTACTAAATGGAGTAATCACAGATATGGACAGGATGGTGACTACTTTATGGAAATAATTCTTAAGAATGTTGGTTACCAATACAAAGGAAAAAAATATTTAGACAAAATTAATTTAAAAATTAAATCTGAATCAATTACTGGAATTACAGGAGATAACAAAACATTATTAATTGAATTAATAGATGCATTAACTTTAGCAAGTTGTGGAGAAATAAAAGTTGGTGGAAAAATAATCAATCGTGAGAACTTAATCAGTATTAGACAAACTGTATGCCTAATTCATCAAAAACCAATGGAACAATTCTTTACTACGAATGTGAAAGAAGAAATGGAATTTTTAATTGGAAGATTAGATTATAAGAACAAAAATATTCAAAAGAAAATGAAAGATTCCTTATTAATTGTAGGGTTAACAGAAGAATATTTAGATAAAGAAATTTATCAATTATCATCAGGAGAACAGAAATTAATTCAGGTCGCTATCAGTTTAATATATAATCCAAAAGTAATTATATTTGATGAACCATTTGCAGAATTAGATTATACAAATAAGAAAAAAATGATTCGTTTAATTAAAATGCTTCATGAAAGATATCATAAAACAATTATTATCGCAAGTAATGATAATAGTATGCTTTATGAATTAACAGAAGATTTGGTTGTAATAAAAGGAAGTCATATCATTGCAGCGGATAAGACAGAAATGATATATCAAGATGTAGAATTTCTATTAAATAATAATATAGAGATTCCAGAAATAGTTCTTTTTACATACAAGGCAAGAGAAAAACATGTGAAATTATCATATCACAAAGACATTCGTGATCTAATAAAGGATGTGTATAAACATGTTTAAGAGTAATTCTATTATTTATGATATTAATATTCTTAGTAAAGCGATTAGCTTAATTTTAGTAATCATTTCATTAATTGCTTTACAGCAACCAACTTTCCTTGTAGCCTTTGGATTAATCACATTAATTATTGCATTTCCGTTAAAGAATACGAGTGTAATCGCAATGATAGCCATTTTATTCGCCATAGCCGCAAATTTCATAGAAGGAATCTTATGGTTACCAAAATTGATTCTATTATTGGTGTATTTATTATTAGTAAAAAAATTTACTAAGACATCAGAATTGAGATATCTTCTAGAAGTGACATTATATAAATTTCAAAGTAAGCAGATTAC
Source organism: uncultured Caryophanales bacterium (assembly GCA_949948745.1). GTDB lineage: Bacteria > Bacillota_I > Bacilli_A > RF39 > UBA660 > Alloscybalousia. The sequence continues at coordinate 18,260 of CATLHA010000001.1, read as the reverse complement.
TTTCAAAATATTAAATATAATTTACTTTTTCAAACAACTAAGAAAAAATATTAATATTTTTGATCGTTTAAGAGATGAATATGGTATGGCAAAAGATTTCTTTTATATTCGTTTTTCATTCAAGAAAGCTTGGAAAAAAACAAGATATGAAATGAAAGAATTCATAATGATGAATGATTTAAGATTCTATAATTATTCTAAGGAAAGAACTTATATAGAAAAAATTACCTGGGAAAGATGGGATACAAAATATTTATTATTTCACATACTAATTTTCATTGTTACATTTCTTTTGGGGAGGTAAAAAATGAGATATAAAATTACTTTTTCCTATGATGGAAGTAACTTTCATGGATATCAAGTACAACCAGGATTAAGGACGATACAAAATGAATTAGAAAAAGCAGTTAGCTATCTAAATAGACAAGAAAAAACATCAGTTCAATCTTCTGGAAGAACAGATGGTGGAGTTCATGCAATAGAACAAGTAGCGCATTTTGATTTAAATATTGAAATTCCAGAATATAAAATTAAATTAGGATTAAACTCTCTTTTACCACAGGACATTCATATTATTAATGTTTCTAAAGTACCCAATGATTTTCATGCTAGATTTAGTACAAAGAAAAAGGAGTATATCTATAAAATTAATATAGGAGAATATAATCCTATGATGCGAAACTATATCTATCAGTATGGAAAAGAATTAGATATAGAAAAGATGAAGAAGGCGATTCATTTTTTTGAAGGGACTCATGATTTTACATCTTTTGTTTCTAGTGAAGATAAAAGAGAAGATAAAATAAGAACTATATATAAGACGAATATCAAAAAACAAAAAGAAATCATAACGATTGTGTTTCAAGCAGATGGATTTATGAAATATCAGGTAAGAAATATGGTCGGCTTATTAATTGAAATTGGCAGTGGAAAAAGAAAAATCCAAGATGTGGAAAAAATAATCTTAAAGAAAAATAGAAATAGTTCCATTAAGATTGCACCAGCAGAAGGATTGTATTTAAGAAAGGTGTGGTATTAAATGAAAAAAGAAATAGAAAAAAGGGATATTTGTTTACAATTTTTAGAGGTAAGCGAAGAAAATATTTCCTTAGTCTCACAATTAATACAATTAGACAAATCAGAAAGTTGTTTTTCTAATAAAGATATAGAAGGAAACATTATACCACTTGAAGATATGGCAAATATTTATTTAACATATACAAATTGTTATTCAGTTTCTTATCAAGAAAAAACAATTGGATTATTATCTTTAACGAATGAAAACGAAATATCTATTTTTATCGTACCAGAATATCAGTATCAGGGATTTGGTAAGGTTACATTAAGAAAGTTTATCGATGTAATTAGAGAAGAGCATCAAGTATTGGGAGAGATAGTAGCAGAGGTAGTACCAACAAATACTAGTAGTGTCAGTCTAATTGAACACCTTGGATTTGAATCGACAGAAGAAGAAAGAGAAGTACCAATTGGTGGAAAAAATACAGTGGTAAAAAAATATGTTTTACCAAAGAGGAACTAGATATCGTTAAAAAGGTGAACCATTTAGATTACTTTAAAGTATTCGTTAGAAAAATCCTTAAAAACAGAGATTTTTATTGACTTTTGCAATATAATTTAATATAATTTTAAATGGTACATTTTATATATTCCGAATTCCAAATTTATGTCCTGGGAAAACATAAATTTAGAAAGGAAAGAATTAGAAGGAGAATATATATGACAAGTTTTATGCAAACAAAAGAAACTGTTGATCGTAAATGGTATGTAATTGATGCTAAAGATCAACCATTAGGTAGAGTTGCTGCAAAAGCTGCTCACATGTTAAGAGGTAAACATAAGCCTACTTATACACCACACATTGATTGTGGAGATTATATCATCATCGTTAATGCAAAAGAAGCAAAATTAACAGGAAACAAATTAGAGAAGAAAATGTATTACAATCACTCTATGTACCCAGGTGGTCTTAGAGAAAGAACTGCACGCGAAATGAAAGAAAATTATCCAATTGAAATGATGGAAAGAGCTGTTAAAGGAATGCTTCCTCATAACAGACTTGGACGTCAAATGTACAAAAAATTATTTGTATACGAAGGAGAAACTCATCCACATATGGCTCAAAAGCCTACTGTGATTGAGCTTTAATAGGAGGGTTACGAAATGGCAGAAAAGAAAGTATATACTGGAACTGGTAGAAGAAAAACTAGTGTAGCTAGAGTTAAATTAATTCCAGGTAAGGGAAAAATTACTATCAACGGTAGAGATGTTCGTGACTATTTACCATATGAAACTTTAATCATGGATCTAGAACAACCATTAGTATTAACAAATACTAAAGAAATGTTCGATGTAGAAGTTAATGTTCAAGGTGGAGGATTCTCTGGACAAACTGGAGCTATCCGTCATGGAATTACAAAAGCATTACTACAATATGATAGTACAACTTCTAAAGATTCAGAAAATAGTTATAGAAAAGTTCTTAAACCAGCAGGATTCATTACACGTGATGCTCGTAAGAAAGAACGTAAGAAACCAGGTTTAAAGAAAGCTCGTCGTGCACCACAATTCTCAAAACGTTAAGATTGTTTCAAATTTTCAAAAGTCCGATATTTTCGGACTTTTTTTGTTTATAAGAAATTTTCTCCATCTAAACAAAGAAATTAATTCATAAAATACTTGGCTATTATAGATTTATATATAATTATTTTTTAAATGATATATGCAGTGGGTTAAAAGAAATATATGTAGATTATTCATCAATAAAAGAAAAAGGAAACTTAGAAGGTAACAACTAGGAGCGAATAGAGTTTAAAATTTATGTAAATTTTATTCTTCTATTCTAAAAAAAAGTTATCTATAAATTAACTTCCTCCTAGTTAAAAAGAACAAAGGAATTGGATGAGAAAATTTCAAAAGATAAAATATCTACCCAAATTCAAAATTTAAAAGAATTTTTAGTTTACTCATATAGTACATTAATGAATAATATAAGTATTAAGGAAGAAAAAAATATTCCAATGATTATTAGTGATCGATATAAATTATTAAACGTAAATTTAGAACAGGAAGTATTAGAAAATACAGATTCTATTGATAGTTTAATAAGAGATTGTAATATATTAATATATGGACAGATTTTTAAAAATATAAAATTAAATATGAAGGATGTAGAATTTTATCTTCAGATAATAAAAGATTTTAAAGAACAATAAAAGAACATGAACCATGTTCTTTTAATTTTAATAGTAGAAAAAAGATTATTCATGAATCAATCTTTCCTTTAATTCTTTTTTATGCTCTCTAGATAATAAGTTTGTTTCTTTACCACCAAAATTAATCGTTGATTTAGATAAATCTACAGATTGTACATTATCTAGATTAATAATACAGCTTTGGTGAGTTTTTAGAAAGCATAAATCGTTTCCAACAATCTTTTCAATTTCAGAGATACTTTTCTTTATTCGATAAGTATCACTACTAGTAATGATAGAGGTGTAGTTATCATTTAAATCTTTAGCAAAATACAAAATATCACGATAAGGAAGATGAAATAACTCTCCGTTTTGTTGAAAAGAAAAAAATTGGCGAGTAGAAGAAATCTGATAAGCAACACTCAATGCTTCTAATAATCTTTTTTCAGTATTATTCTCGTTTTTAGAAATAAAATCTAGAGTTAGCATCTTGCCATATAAGATATCTAGTTTAAAATCTTCAAAGGCAGAAATAATGATAATTTGGCTAAACCAATCCCCTTTTACACGGATGTCTCTTGCAAGATCTAATCCGCTCTTGCCAGGTACTTCAATGTCTAAAATATAAATCTTTCTACCATCGAGAGAATCTAATCTTTTATTCGTACTGTCATCAAACTTAGAAATAGGGATAATTCGATAACAATCACTTTTCCTACCAATAAATTCTAAAATTACTCTTTCATATATGATTCTCATCTCTAAATTGTCTTCATAAATAATAAAATTTAACATGTAAATAGCTCCTTGCAAAAAAAACATACGTGCCTTATTGTACCATAAAAAGTGTGGAATAAGTAAAAAAAGGTGGAAATCTGTCAAAATGTGGGGATATATAGTAAATTTATTAAAAATTGGGAAATAAAAAAGTTGTATCTTACGATTATAAGATACAATTTTTTACTAATTAATAAATATTTTGATATCTCGATTAAATTTAGTTAGTTAAAAAAATAAAAAGATTATTCACTAATTAATCTTTCTTTTAATTCTTTTTTATGCTCTCTAGACAATAAATTTGTTTCCTTTTCTCCGAAATTAATTGTTGATTCATTTAAATTCACAGACTGTACATTGTCTAGATTAATAATACAGCTTTGATGAGTCTTCAGAAAGCACAAATCGTTTCCAACAATCTTCTCAATTTCAGAGATGCTTTTCTTTATTCGATAAGTATCTCTACTCGTAATGATAGAGGTATAATTATCATTAATATCTTTTACGAAATATAAAATATCATGATAAGGAAGATGAAATAACTCTCCATTTTGTTGAAAAGAAAAGAATTGACGAGTAGAAGAAATATGATAAGCAACATTTAAAGTTTCTAACAGTCTTTTTTCAACATTATCTTTCTTTTTAGAAATAAAATCTAAGGTTAGCATTTTTCCATAAAAGATATCTACCCTAAAATCTTCAAAAGCAGAAACTATAATAATCTGACTAAACCAATCTCCTTTTACACGAATTTCTCTCGCAAAATCTAATCCATTCTTGCCAGGTACCTCGATATCTAAAATATAGATTTTCCTACCATCAAGGGAGCCCAATATTCTTTCTGTATCTCCATCGAATTTGGAAATAGGAATAATACGATAACAATCTCTTCTTCTACCTACAAATTCTAAGATAACTCTTTCATATAATGTTCTCATTTCTAAATTGTCTTCATAAATAATAAAATTCAACATGTAAATAACTCCTTGCAAAAAAAACGTATGTACCTTATTCTATCATAAAAAATATAGAATCGGTAAAAAAAGGTGAGAATCTGTCGAAATATGGTGATATTTAGTAAATTATTAGGGAAAGCAGAAAAAATATTAAGAAAATATAGTTTAGAAAAGGATAGAAACTTTAAATAGAATCATAATAGAATACTATTTAAGACATATACTTTATTTAGGTGAACGTCTATGAAAAAATGGAAATATTTCGGCTTATTTTTTATATTCTCTCTCATAATTTTATTGTTTATCTTATATCCAAAAGCATCTGCTATTACCAATGATTTAAAATTGTTTGGAAGGATAATTTTTATTGATGCAGGTCATGGTGGTAGAGATTCTGGAACGACCCATGGAAAAATTTTAGAAAAAGATATTAATTTAGAAATATCAAAAAAATTGGAAGAAAAATTAGTTTCAGAAGGAGCAATTGTTTATATGACTAGGGATGAAGATGAAGATTTATCCTCTAAATGGGATGAAAGAAAAAAAAGGGGAGACTTATACAGAAGGCTTTTATTATATAAAAAGTATAATGCTGAATTATATTTATCCATACATTTAAATTATGGAAGTAATCCGAAATGGAGTGGTGCAGAGGTTTTATATCATCCGATTAATCCGTTAAATGAGAAGTTAGGAGAAATCTTAATGAAAAACTTTAAGGAAGATTTTAAAACAAGAAGAACTTTAAAAAAGACAGATTTATATATGTATAGAAATACAACGATTCCTGGGGTTCTAATTGAATGTGGATTTTTGTCTAATGCGAATGAACGTTATCTATTACAAAAAGAAGATTATCAAAGAAAAATAGCGAACACAATTACAAATTCTGTGATTGAATTTTTTGAAAATACACAAATAGAAGAATAGAATAGGAAATTTGGATTGATTCAAGAGAGAAGAAATCAAATGATTAACAAGGTTTCTTCCTTTTTATTAAAAAAATTAGCACTCAATATTGACATCTGCTAATATACGTAGTAACATATAAATTATCGATAAGAAAGAAGGAATAAAACTATGAAAAAAAAGCAATTCAAAGCAGAATCAAAAAGATTATTAGATATGATGATTCATTCCATCTATTCTAATAAAGAAATCTTTTTAAGAGAGCTAATATCTAATGCAAGTGACGCGATTGATAAATTATATTACCGTTCACTAACAGATAAAAAGGTAAAAGTTGAAAAAGAAGATTTCAGAATCAAAATGGAAGTGGATAAAGAAAATAGGCTTTTAATTGTAGAAGATAATGGTTGTGGAATGACTGAGGAAGAATTAGAACATAACCTAGGTACCATTGCAGAAAGTGGATCTTTCACGTTTAAACAGGAAGAAAACCAAAATAAAAAAGATGTAGATATCATTGGACAATTTGGTGTAGGATTTTATTCTGCATTCATGGTAAGTGATGAGGTGATAGTAGAAAGTAAATCAATCGATAGCGAAAAGGCATACCGTTGGGTTTCTACTGGAGTAGATGGTTACAGTATTGAAGAATGTGATAGAAAAATAGTTGGTACTAAGATTATCTTAAAAATTAAACCAGATGAAGAAGAAGAAAAATATAGCGATTTTCTAGAAAACTACCGTATTCAAAATATTATTCGTAAATACTCTGACTATATTCGTTACCCTATTCAAATGGAAGTAGAGAATCGCCATCTAAAAGAAGGAAGTAAAGATGAGTATGAAAGTCATGTAGAAACAGAAACAATCAATAGTATGATTCCAATATGGAAGAAAAACAAAAATGAAATAACAGAGGAAGAGTACAACAATTTCTATCATGAAAAATATATGGATTATGAGGATCCAATCAATGTAATTCATACTTCAGTAGAAGGTCAAGTTAGTTATAATGCCCTTTTATATATTCCATCTCATGCGTCTTATGATTATTACTCAAAAGAATATGAAAAGGGATTAAATCTATATACCAGTGGCGTTATGATTATGGAAAAATGTGGAGAACTTTTACCAGATTATTTTAGCTTTGTAAAAGGACTTGTGGATAGTAATGACTTATCATTAAATATATCAAGAGAAATGCTTCAACAAGATCGTAGACTTGGTTTAATTGCCAAGAATATCGAAAAGAAAATTAAGACAGAATTAGAGGGTATGCTTGAAGAAAATCGTGAAAAATATGAACAGTTCTTTAAAGCATTTGGAATGCAGTTAAAATTTGGAGTATATAATAATTTTGGTATGGATAAAGATAAATTAAAAGACTTAATCTTATTCCATTCTTCTACAGAGAACAAACTAACAACATTCAAAGAATATGTTTCTAGAATGAAAGAAAAACAGGAAAAAATTTATTATGCTTGTGGAGAAAGTATTTCAAAAATTGATTTATTACCACAAGTAGAACAAGTAAAAGAAAAAGGATACGAAATTCTTTACCTAACTGATTATGTAGATGAATTTGTAACTCAAACTTTAATGGAATATGATGGACATCAGTTTGTTAATGTTTCTACTGGAGATTTAGACTTGGATAGCGAAGAAGAAAAAGAAGAATTAGACAAGGAAAATAAAGAAAATAAAAAAATGTTTGAAGAAATGGGAAAAGTTCTAGAAAAAGAAGTAACAGGAGTTAGATTTACAAACCGTTTAAAGAATCATCCAGTTTGTTTAACTTCTACAGGAAACATTTCTTTAGAAATGGAAAAAGTAATCAATGCTATGCCAACAGATGAAAAGATTAAAGCGCAGACTGTAATGGAAATTAATGCACATCATAAAATAGCAGAAAAATTAAAAGAAATTTATAAAAAGGACAAAAAAAGTTTTGATCAATATACAAAGGTATTATATGCACAAGCTAGATTGATTGAAGGATTACCAATTGAAAATCCAACCGAAATTAGTAGTTTAATTTGTGATATTATTTCAAAATAAAAAGAGGAGTAGTAAGTCAAATTCCTGACTTATAATACTCTTCTTTTTCTATATAGGTATTTGGATAATAATGATTTAAAATTTGCTTATAGGTATAACCAGCCTTTGCCATTCCTTCAGCACCATATTTACTAAGACCTAATCCATGACCATGTCCACGAGTTGTAAAAGTGGTTGCTTTTTCACCCACACTGACACTAAAGTCATTGGAATCTAGTCCAAGACGACGCGCTAGTAAGAGACCATCGAAAACTTTATCACCAAATTGGATATATTTTACACGATGACCAATTGTTTTCATAATTAATTTTACTTCTGTGTTTCCATGAATATCAACTTTTAATAATTTACTTAGATAATCATTTGGAACAATACGATGACCAACATTATTAGAATCAATATCCCAAGAAGAAGAGACACTTTTTAAGTAAGGGTAGGCAAATTTCAACACATTGGATGAGTCTTCTGTTTTTCCATTACTAGAAAGATGATAGTAAGCATCAATATAATCCCCATCAAATTTAATAACTTCATCCTTCGTATTACGGATAGCATCTTTGATTTTAGAAACATAAGATTCATAATTATTTCCCCATATTTCTTTTAAATAATCTTTATTTCTATAAATGTAATCGTTCGAATAATCTTTGATTGGTAAATTTCTACTTAATCTTTTAATCGCATAAGTTCTAGCAATGACTGCTTGCGCTTTTAATGCTTCTTCACTAAATATTTCAGGCATTTCATTACTAATAACTCCAAAAATATATTCATCTAATTTTAGCCTTTCAATAATTCCAGTACTGTGATTTAAATCAATAAATTTTGAACTAATACCAGAATCTACTTGCAATAATTCTACTAATTTATCTTTTCGATTATCATAATCACTTAAATCAAAAGAGTCAATAACAATTCCATTTACGACAACAGAGACTTTATCACCTTGAAATGGAATCTTCTCATTTTGAATATAATTGTTAATTTTGCGATAAAAGTTTAACATATGATTTTCTCTAGATAAAAACTCTTTAGAATATTCTTCATTGTTATTTAAATAAAGATAAAGTATTTTTTTACCTTCTTCTTCTACTACCATATATTTATAAAACATTTTCTTCACCCTAGTAGTAGTATTGGAAAATATAAGAAAAACATACTAAAAACTATAAATATAGAGAAAAAATTAATAGTAATTCATAAAATTGACAACTAAATTTTCCTTTGTTACAATACAAAATGAGGAGAAAAAATGAAAAATCTAAAATTAAATACAAGCAAGAAAATTTTATCACTATTATTAGGAGCCAACATCACTTTACTAAGTGGATGTAATCATACTGTTGTCTGTGAAGTTACAACTCCACATGCACATGCATACGTGAGAGAAGATGGTTTAACTAGATATGTTCAAAGTGAGAAAAAATATTATAGAAATTTTGATAGAACAGATGACTATATTAATTTAGAAGAAAACGAACAAGATTTAAATGAGTTTGAGGTAAAAAAAAGACTAATAAGAATAGACAAAAATATGGATCAATTACTAGAATTTGCCTCTAAAAACCCTGATGGATATATTTATGAATATACTTATAAATTATACGAGTCACATAGAACGGGAGTTCATTGTTATTATACTTGGGAAGACATGGTGGATTGGACAGGTACTCCAAATAATATTGAAATATGTGGTGAATATAAAGAACTAAGATTAACTGGAAATATTAAAGTTTTACATTATACTTATCCAACTTACAAAGTAATTATAAATGAAAAAGGAAAATATGAGATTATAGATGGTCCTATTCTAGACAATATTGAGGATAGAACAGAGGAATATCCATATTTAAGATTGGATTTTAGGTCTACTAATTATACATCGGTTGTATGTTTAGATGTCGATGAAGCAACAAAGAAAGAGTTAAATCAAGCTGTTGTAAAACAGTTAAGAGTAGAGTAAAAAAAGAAATTTAAATAGACATTAAAAATGGGGAATGACTTTATTTTTCCTTATATAATAAAAATGAAAAAGAGTAATTTTAGCTAAAAAACTAAAACTACTCTTCTTTTATTTTAAGAAAATGTTTCAAATTGATTTTAGAATAATCCAATACTTAAAATTCAAAATATTTCAATTCTCTTTTTTTACTACAATCCTTTCCAGTAACATAACTATTATTTTGAATAACCTTCTTCAAACTGACTTTCTTATCATAATATAGATATTGATTAATTTCCTTAATTATTTTTACAGTTTTATCTAAACTAGAAGTATAGATTTCTAAAAGAGATTTACAACTTTGTGTTCGTTTATCTGTTGGGTTATACCATTTTTTGCGATCTAAATTCAAAAACCATTGATTACTTGACATGTTCATATAGTAAGATAAGGGAACCTTTCTAAGTAGACTTCTAGGACAAATGAAGTCTATCAACTGATAAAACTTTCTCTTTAGTCCCATAGAATCATAGCGAAATACGTAAAAAAAGAATTTCATTTGTTTAATAGAGGTTAAATAATATTGATGAAATTGATCAATTTTCCAAACTTCATGATAGGTAAAATCCATAACCTCTTGTAGTCCTTTTCCAATGGAATCTACATTAAAACAAAAGTTGTGACATTTAAATTTCCAAGGCTTTATGCCTTCACGAAGACGGACCATATAATTATCAAAATAAGATTCCATTTCTCCATGAAGCTGATTATATTTATAAGTTTTTTTATCTTCTCGAACATATTCTCCTGTCTTATAAATGACATAGGGGTGCATATTACTATCTAGTACATAGTGACTAAGCATTCCGTATAAAAATGCAATCACTTCAGGGTCATATTGAAAGTTATTACATTTAATATAATGAATTAATGTTTCAAAAAATTCTAATGTTTTATGCTGGTGAAAGAAAGAACCAAAATCTCTCATTTTCTTTCCTTTTTTTAGGTTTGTTAAGTTATAGAAGAAAAGAACATCCATATTTTGAGCGGCAGTCTTTAAAAGCTCCTTGTGGCCAACCAAAAGTTCACGACTATTCATGTTAAGTCGCTCATAAACATCTAAAACAAAATAAGCATGGGTTAAACTACTAGCCATTTTTTTCTTCCTTTCTAACCCTTTCATTTTACCACATTTTTTCATATTTTTTTCATATAAATTACACAATTAGTGTGCTATAATTATCCTAGGTGATGAGTATGTCAATGGATAAAGATTTTAAAAACTTAGATGAACAGATATCAATTTTAGAAAGCAAAGGACTAAGAATCGAAAATAAGGAGTTTGCACATAGGGTTTTACTAAGGGAAAATTATTTCTTTTTAAACGGATATCGTCATTTATTTGTATATTCAAAAAATGATCGAAGATTTTTACAAGGGGCAACTTTTGAAGAATTATATAGTCTATTTCTTTTTGACAGACAATTCCGTAATATTATTTTTAAACACTTATTAATTGTTGAAAATAATATGAAATCTATCATCTCCTATCAATTATCTAAAAAGTACGGTTATAAAGAAGGTGACTATTTAAAACCGAAAAACTTTACTAGTAATCCAGAAAAATCAAGACAAGTGAATGATTTAATTAAAAAGATGAAAAGACAAGTACGTGCCAACGCGCCGCAACATTCTGCGACAATGCATTATGTAAATAATTATGGATATATTCCATTATGGGTATTAGTAAAAGTATTATCTTTTGGTATTGTTAGTGAATTATTTTCCATACTAAAGAAAGAAGATCAAGAGGCAATTGCTGATATTTATGATATCAATGTAGATTCTTTGATTAATTATTTGCCAATACTAGCGAATTATCGTAATTTGTGTGCACATGAGGATATTGTATTTGAAAATAAAACACAACGTTCCATTGAGGATACAATTTATCATAAATTATTAAAGATTAATCAAGAAGATGGGGAATATGTCTATGGAAAAAATGATATATTTGCTCTAATTATCATTATTAAACAATTAATTACGCCGACAGAATTTAAAGATTTAGTAGAAGAAATTAAACATGTTTTAGAAAATTTAGAATACAATTTAAATACGATTACGATTGTAAAAGTATTAGATAGAATGGGATTTCCTGAAAATTGGCAGGATATTATGAATATTACAAGGAAGGTGGAAGAATGAGAGAAAAAATAGTAAAACTTTGTGGACTTCTTTTGGTGGTCATAGTAGCGGGAAGTGGTGGAGGATATATCACTTATCGTATGCTGGAAGATGAATTAAGCGCCAGCAATACAATAATTGAGCAATCGACAAATACGACGGGTGTAGTAAAATGTAGTAATGATGTAAAACTAGATGAGACTGGAATTTCTACATCAGTTGGAAAAATATATGATGCAACTGTAACAATTCAAAATTATCAAAATGGAAGATTGGTTTCTTCTGGAAGCGGATTTATCTATAAAAAAGAAGGAGAATATGCTTACGTATTAACAAATCACCATGTAATAGAGGATACAACAAAACTACTAATTACATTGTCAAGTGATGATCAAATAGAAGGAGAAGTATTGGGTAGTGACAAATATTTGGATTTAGCAGTAGTAAAAATGTCATCAGAATTAGTAACACAAACAGCAACTCTTGGAAGTAGTGAGAATTCAAATATCGGAGATACTGTATTTACAGTAGGAACACCAATTGGATATGAATATCGTGGTAGTGTAACGAAAGGAACATTATCTGGAAAAAATAGAATGGTAACGGTTAGTGTAAATTCAACAAGTGATTGGATTATGAATGTGCTTCAAGTAGATGCTGCAATTAATCCTGGTAATAGTGGAGGACCACTACTAAACGCCAATGGAGAAGTTATCGGAATTAATTCTTTAAAATTAGTAGAGGATAAGATTGAAGGTATGGGATTTGCTATTCCTATTGAATATGCGATGAAGTATGTAGAAAAGCTTGAAAAAGGACAAGAATTAGAACGACCATTTATTGGAGTTACTATGTTAAATGTTAGTGATAGTTACCGTGTATATCAATATGGACTTAGAATAGACCCAGATATTGAAGAAGGTGTTGTTATCACAAGTGTGTCTACTGGTAGTGGAGCAGAAAAAGCAGGACTTAAAAAGGGTGATGTAATTATTTCAATCGATGGAAAAGAAGTTACCAATGCTGCATATATGAAGTATTTACTTTACCAACATGAAGTTGGAGATACCATTGAAATGACTTTTATACGTGATAAGAAACAGAAAACTGTGGAAGTAACATTAACAAAGCTTGAGGATTAAAAAATAAAATAAAAAGACACAAAAAGAGATACAAATAGTGTCTTTTTTTGATGGAAAATGGTATAATAAAGCACATAGGTGAAGTTATGGAAAAGTATCAAGAAATTGAAAATAGTTTAATTACCAAATATCGTAAAACCATTTGGTCTAAGTTTGTAAAGGGAACCAAAGAGTTTGAAATGATTGAACCTGGGGATAAAATTGCAGTATGTATGTCTGGTGGAAAGGATAGTTTTATTCTAGCTAAATGTATGCAAGAGATAAAACTTCATGGAAAAGTTCCTTTTGACTTGGTATTTTTAGTGATGGATCCAGGTTATACAGAAGCAAATAGAAAAAAGATAGAAGATAATGCAAAGCTGATGAATATTCCAATTACAATATTTCAATCAGATATTTTTCAAGTGGTAGAAGATATCACAATGTCTCCATGTTATTTATGTGCGAGAATGAGAAGAGGGTGTCTTTATAATAAGGCCAAAGAATTAGGATGCAACAAAATTGCATTAGGACACCATTATGACGATGTAATGGAAACAATTTTGATGAGCCTTTTATATGGAGGAGAATATAAGACAATGATGCCAAAACTTCATAGTACTAATTTTGAAGGAATGGAATTAATCAGACCAATGTATTATGTAAGGGAGCAGGATATTATTTCCTTTTCAAAATACCATCAGTTAGAGTTTTTAAATTGTGCTTGTAAGTTTACAGAAAGAAATCATGATGAAAATTTAAATAGTAAGAGACTTTTTGTAAAGAATTTAATTAAAGAGTTAAAACAGGATAATGCAAATATTGAGAATAATATCTTTAAGAGTGCATTTAATGTAAATTTGGATACCTTAATTGGATATAAGAACAAAGATATGGAATATAAATTTCTAGATGACTACAAGGAGAAAAAAGGGGAAATAGTGGAAAAAGGAGAAAATTTAGAATGAGAAGAGTGGGAAGAACAAAGCTTGCTGTCGCAACAATAGAAGAGATGAGAGATTTATTAACAAAACCTGTGGAAAAAAAGGAAAATGAGATTTCTTTTGGAGAATTTATGAGTGCATATGATTCGAAAAATGAAGAACATAATTTCACTTATCCAATTCCAGATACAAGAAGCTTCTTAAGTCTTCAAATTTATGATATTTTAAGAAACCCATATGTGGTATTAAAATTAGATCATGCCTTATTATATAAAGAAGGACACCAACTCGAGTTTTATTTTGATCCTACTGGAAATGGGAATTCCATTCAAAGTCCGAATAGATTTCTAAAAGAGGAAATATGGAAGTTACAAAATGAGGTGATAGATCATGTATATACTTATTATCCACCAAAAAAATGGGAACAATATTGGAAATTATTTTCTGAAAGAGAAAGGTTCAGAAAAGAATATTTTCCAAAAAGTATATTAGAAGAAGTAGAAAGACAAAAATCATTAGGAGAAAAGAAAATTTAGATAAAGAAAAATGCGAAAAAGAAGTTTCTCTAATTCGCATTTTTTTATTTTAGTGATAATACTTTAGAATGAATATTTTTGATGCTTTTTCTTAACCACTTTGGCAGGTATTCCAACAACAGTAGTATTTGGTGGTACATCATTTAATAAAACAGCATTTGCTCCAACCTTAGAATGTGCACCAACTGTAATATTTCCCAAGATTTTAGCCCCAGCACCAATTAGGCACCCTTCTTCAATTGTTGGATGTCTTTTTCCTTTTTCATTTCCTCTACCACCTAAAGTGACATTTTGAAAAATAAGTACATTATCTTTAATAATTGTTGTTTCTCCAATAACGACTCCTAAACAATGGTCGATAAAAACATCTTTTCCAATAGTTGCTCCAGGATGAACTTCTGCACCGCTTCTTCTTTTTCCAATCATGGATAAAATTCGTGCAATGGAGTAAAGTTTATGTTTGTAAAAGAAGTGTCCAATACGGTAGAAGATATAGGCACTAAACCATGGATGAAAATATGCTTCAAATAAACTGTGGATTGATGGATCGTTCTTATAGATACATTTTCTTAAATTTCGAAACAAAAAAATCCCCTCCTAATATAAGATAATCGATTCTAATATAAAAGGAGTGGGATTTTAACAATATTTGTGGAAAAAATTTATTTATCTAGATTCTCAAGTTTTTGAATTGTGATATCACAGGCTTTCTTACTAATATCGCAGAAGATTCCTTTACGATTTCTCTTCTTAGTAACAACTGCAGTAGTTCCTCCACCTAGGAAAAAGTCTGCAACAGTGTCTCCGTCATTACTACACATATCAATAATTCTTTCTAATACTGCATCTGGTTTTGGAGTATCATAAGACTCTGCTACAATAGATCGACTATATGGATCAAGCATGTTATCTTCTGCCCATAGGTTTCCAACTGGAATTGTATAAGTTTGACGATATGGTAAATTATCAATTTCTACAACTTCTCCTTTGTCTGCCAATTTCTTTAATTGAGATTCTGTAATTAACCAGTGCTTATTTTGAGAAGCTGGATCAACAAGAGTATCATCTAATTGATATGTGTAACTTCTTTCAGGAACATACCCATTTTCATATAAAGGAATAACCTTTAATTGATCATTTTTAAGTTCATGAAAAATGAAAGAGTCACTGTTTTTAACATAGTAAAGGATAATATCTACTTGTGAATCAAAGTTAGAATAAAAACCTCTTTTGTCACTATGTTTACGGTAGATTCTATTTCTAAAACAATCAGTACCAAAGATTTCATCTAATAAAATTCTCATATAAGAATCAAGTCTCCAGTTACAATGGATAAAGATGCTACCATTTTCTGTTAAAGTTCTCTTCATTTCAAGAAATCTTGGACGATACCATTCCATGGCTTCTTTTGGTTCTCCTAGAATATCTTCATAGTCATCAAATTTTTTTCCTGTATTATATAAGATATCACAGTAGATAAGTGAAATACTGTTAGAAGGCAAATTTCTTAGTACTTCTAAATTATCATTATTATAAATCGTAATTCCATCTTTTTGATAATATGGATTCATTATACAACCTTCTTTCTTTTTTCCCATATTATAGCACATTTTGGCATCTTAGAAAAATGTTTTTATTAGGTTAGGATAATGTGCCAGAAAATAGTATAATAGGGCAATATGAAGAAATAGAAAAATTGGAATTAGAAGTTTGAATTTTAGCTTTTTAGTTTTGTGATGAAAGAGATGCATGGAAATAAGAGAGCCAAGGGATCCTCCTAAAAAAGAGGAAAATAAAAGAAATGCTTCGGAAATTCGATATTTTCCTTTGATTGCTTTTCTCTTATCGATAAGAAAAAGAAGAAAGCAAAAGATATTAATAAATAAAATCCATAGAATAAGATAGTTCATAAGCTTCACCTATAGTAATCATATCATAAATAGAAAAATAAAAATTATGAATATTATAATCAAAAAAGAATAATGTGATTGAAATGAAATTAAATAAACTGTAAAATAAAAGAGCAAAGAAAAGTTCATATTGTTTCTAAAATATAGAAAAATAAGAAAATGAGAAGAAAGAAGAAAGTTTATGATAAAAGTAGTAGCAGCCTTAATTGAGAAAGAAAATAAAGTATTAATAGCGAAAAGGTCAAATGGAGACCCCAATACATTAAGTAAATGGGAATTTCCCGGTGGAAAAGTAGAAAAAGGGGAAGATGAATTTCATGCTATTGAAAGGGAAATCAAAGAAGAGTTTGAATTAGACATAAAAGCAAAATGTTTTATGATAAATAACATATGTGAATACCCAGATAAAATAGTAGATCTTAGACTTTATAGTTGCGAATATGTAAGTGGAGAATTTAAGTTACATGCACATTCTGAATATCAATGGGTAGAAAAAAATAAATTATCAGAATATGATTTAGCACCCGCAGATATTCCTTTAGCAGAGTTTTTAAAGGAGATGGTTTGATGAGTATAACTAATATAATAGAATGGTGTAATAGTAATTCTGGGTTTATTCAATCAATACTGGCAGCCCTGACTGTAATCATAAGTATGATTGCGATTTTTGTATCAATCATGACTGCTAGAATACCATATAAAAAAAAAGATTCTTGTAACCTCGGGTGCATATATTAATTTGAACCCATTTAAAGAAGATGGACTGCACGTTACATGCATAAATTGTGGAAATAGACCTATCCATATAAGAAAAATTGGATTATTTATAAAACCAAATAATACAATAATTAATATAAAAACAATTGAAAAAAGCCAGATTAAATTAAATCCTGGTGATGAAACTGCCCAGTATTTTAATACAAAAGATTTAAAACAACTATCTGAATTTAATCACTCAAAAAAATTATATGCTTATGTAGAAGATTTTGAGGGAACAGTTAAAAGGAAATGTATAGGTAAAGTCAGAGAATACCTATGAAAATAAAAATTAAATATAATAAGTAAAATGGGAAAGCAGACAATTATTTGTTTGTTTTTTTATGAAACAAAATTTACATGTTACTCATAGTTTATTATAAGGAGGAATATTGTATGAATTATAAAGTAATTGTAGATGCGGGACATGGTGGAGAAGATCCAGGAGCAGTTAGTGGGAATTTAAAGGAGAAAGATTTTAATTTAGAAGCAGCTAACTATATGTATAATCGATTTAGAGAACTTGGAGTACCAGTTGCAATCACTAGAGATATAGATAAGACATTAACTAGGGAAGAAAGGTTAAATACAATGAATAATACTTTTGGAAATGGACCGGAGGTGATTATTTTATCCAATCACATAAACTCAGGAGGTCGTGGGTTTAGTTACCATTGTTAGATTTAATTGGGTATATAGACAGTTATATTTAAAAGAAAATAAATTATAGCATATTTAATCGAAAAAAATATTTTTGTAGTCAGGATAGTCTTAAAATTAGTTTTTTAAACACAAATTGTTTTGAAATACTAAAAGAATGTCGAAAAATGTGATATAATATGATATATAAGATAGCAGTATTTAATCTTTTTAAGATGGATACTGCTTTTTGTTAAATGAAAGTGTGGTTCTTATAGAGGTAGTGATGTATGGAAGTTATTTTAAAATTAAG